>JARBTY010000286.1 GCA_029239935.1 Clostridia bacterium
TTCACGGTTGACCAGTTCTGCCAGCCACCTGTGCTTGCTGCTGTCCAAGAACCAAGTAGCGTACCTGTTGGGCTGTCCAGATGGAATTCCACTGTTCCGCCTGAATTAGCAGTTGCAACCTTCACATTAATACTTGTTATAGCTGCACTTCCGAAATCTACATTTTTAAATGCTATATAGTCGCCATTACTTCCTCCACCAACATCTATACCACCATCAGTACATGACTCATAGGAAACACCTGATCCAATGTTATATCCTTCTGCTTCAAATTTCAATGTATTCCATGATGGTGCTGCAGCATAGCTGTTGGTATCTGTTATGTTCAATTCTTCCAATGAAGTTGCAACAACTCCATTATAACGAATATTGTTTAATGTAGTTCCGGTGACAGTAGCTGTATCACTCCAACCCTTCATAATTGAAATTTCACCTAATGCTCTTAAATTGATATTATTATAGACCACATTTTTTATCGGACCAGTTTTTGCAGAAAGATCAAACCATCTGGAATGAACACCTGATCTTGGCCAGAAGCCTTCTACATCTATATTGTCAAATATAATGTTCTGTGCAGCTGTAGTACCATAAAGGTGACCTACTGCCATAGCACGCCAACACCTATATACCCAAGAGTTTTTAACAACTATACCATCCTGAAGCTGTTTAACTCCATCTCCAACCTTGAATGCTCCACATCTGCTCCAGGCAAAGCAATCATCCACAACTACATTTGACAGATTTTCAGAACTTCCAGGCCAATTTGCGGCTATGTCCGTAGTTTCTACATCCCATGTCTTAAATGAGTATGTGTCATCCTCCGATACTGCTATGGTGTGCTTTATAGATACATTTTGGCTCTCTTCGATGTCTATCGCATCATCTTCATAATCATGATCATTGTTGTTGAAGTGCTTAGTATTCTGTATTGTCACGTTATTAGATCTTACAACTGTTGTAGCCCATAAACCACTGTCTCTTATTGTTATACCATCAACTGTGAAATTGCTGCACTGCAATGGTACAAGAATATTGTTCAAATAACTCTTTGTATTTCTCATATAATGACCATTGCCGTCAATAGTCCCCCTGCCGTAGATCTTAACATTGTTTGCATTTGTTTCCGTAGAGATAAACCATGTTCCATCCTTGTTCAGAGAGTTCTTATGGAAATTGGTAGTGTAATCGTTTGGATTTCCTGAGCACCTTATAACCGAACCACCCTCCAGATAAATCGAAACATTACTTTTTAAAATAAGGTTCCCACACGTATAAACGCCGGCTGGAACATAAACTATTCCGCCACCTTGTATATTTGCTGCATTTATGGCATTTTGTATGGCAGTCGTCGCCATAGTGGCACCGGTACTGTCGGCACCATATTGAGTTTTAATATTGTATATGCCTGTACCTGATGAAGCCGGGACACTGGTTTCATCAGCATCTGCAGCAATAACAAGGTCCTTCAGACCGTTGATTTTTACTATTAGGTATCTAGATTCTGACAGTGTAAATGTAAGTGTATTTCCGCTTTTTGTTGCAGTTATTCCCAAAGCAAGAGGAGAAATATTATATGTATTGATTGTCTCGCTTGCTGTTATTGTGATTGTAGTAGTACCTGAAAAAGAGAAATTACAATAATTATAGTTTATGAATACCGCCGAGGTATCAATTACTGGTATATTGGTAGAGTCTGCTTTCACTGTGTACTGAGGTGAGGTTGTGTAACAAGATGGTATAGGATAGCTTGTTACTGTTGCTGCGTGTGATGTCACCGGGTGTGATATGATTATCGCTCCCATAAAAAGAATTATTAATAATAGACTTCTTATTTTGTTTAGACTTATCATTTTGTTGGTTATCAGCATAATTTACCTCCTAGTATACTTTGGTTAGTATAAATTAATTTACACTTTGTTTTTGGAACTCATTTAGACACTGCCTAGTGAAGTTTTCGATGTTGAGTTCATTATAGGGTTGCAGACTCAAGACTTAATTTATACTAGGTATTTTCTAGCATAAGCTAATGAACGAATTTTATAAGAATCAGAATTAAGTTCGTCAAATATTAATTTAATATCAGAAATCAGCTCATATATAGAACTTCTAGCAGATGGTTTAAATACTTAAGATTTCAACACTGGTATGAATTTTAGCATTATCCATAAAAATTACGACTTTTTTATCTGGATTAAGTTCTATCAGATATTCAATATGAGCCCTTATTTCTTTTGAAGTTATTGATTGTTTGGAAGAATAAATATTATTAACAGTGTGGAAGTTATTTAAAATTGAAGTAGAACCAATAATGTTGATACCTTCGTGTGAAGCATTTTTTTCAAGGATAGGGGGATGTCCTACCGTATTCCATGATGATCGGTTGCCCAATCCAACACAAACTTTAGTTTCATCTAGTGCATAAACAACTACATCAGATGAAGACTCTAAAGTATCTAGTATTTCTAAATTTTTTTAAAAGCTTCTTGATTCTCTGTAATAGCTTTTGTTGGCTTTGGTTGAGATCTTTTATAAGATATTTTGTAAGCATGTAAAATTACTCTAATAGTTTGTCCTGAAACTTTTACCCCAAAAGTTCTTTCAATATATACTGATAAAAGTTCAGCAGTCCAAGTATGGCATGTAAATTCAAAATCTCTAGGTGATTTATTTACAGCTATATAAATAAGATCATCAACCATTTCAAGTTCTAATTTACTATCAGAACCACCTCTAGTATCTTTTGTAGCTTTCATGCCATAAAGATTCCATTAAGTAACATGCTTAACTATTGTCGGATTACTTAATCCTGTTGCTTTTTTAATTTCAATGTTAGAATAACCATAATGCTTCATAGTGATAATTGTTAATACTAACCTTGAAAACCTATTGTTAGTATCATCTTTTAATTCAACTAATTCCTCAATTTTAAAGCCATGTAATGTTGTTACTTCACACGATTTTCTTCCCATAATCAAAACTTCTTTCCCCGTACATTTAGTATTTGGAGAAAGAATTTGATTATAATGTATAAATTAAATTTTCGTTATTGAACCCTATATATTATCATATTAAATCCTATTATTGGAAAATTCAATGTTTTCATGTAATAATCTATGATTTTAGTACGCAGAATAAAAAAACAAACCTTGAATACATTGTATTTTCAATGTATTCAAGGCTTTTAGTTCTTATTCCCACTCAATAGTTGACGGTGGTTTTGAAGTTATATCATAAACAATTCTGTTTACTCCTTTTACTTCATTAACTATTCTTCTTGATATTTTATCTAGTACTTCATAAGGGATATGTGCCCAGTCTGAAGTCATTCCATCAGAGCTTGTAACTGCTCTTAGTGCCACTGTATGGCAATAAGTTCTCTCATCACCCATTACTCCAACGGATTGAATATTAGGAAGACAAGCAAAGTACTGCCATATCTTTCCTTCAAGGTTTGCTTTTGCTACTTCATCTCTAAAAATAGCATCTGCTTCTCTTGTTATAAATAATTTTTCTTCTGTAACTTCACCTAAAACTCTTATTGCAAGTCCTGGTCCTGGGAATGGCTGTCTCCATACTAAATGATGAGGAATTCCAATACCTTCGCC
>JARBTY010000287.1 GCA_029239935.1 Clostridia bacterium
GCAGCCCGTTCCTGATGTGCTTGTAACTGTCAAACAAATGAACAGCACTGGCGAAGAGACAACTATTGCCGAGTTAACGACTAATGAAGTAGGGCAGACTCCTGCTATAGAAGTGCCTGCTCCCCCTGTTGAATTCAGCCTGGATCCGTTCAATACACAAACTCCTTTTTCCGCATTTACTGTTGAAACGAGAAATCCACAGTTCTTAGATACTTCTGTTATAGGCTCTCAGGTTTTTGCAGATACCCAGTCAATCCAACCTATCAATCTGATTGCAACCCGCAAAGGCGCCAGACAGCTCACTGAGGTAATTATCATAGGTCTTCCAACCTTATATGGTAATTTCCCACCTAAAATACCAGAACCTGAAATAATTATTATTCCTCCGGGTTCTGGTTTTATTACCCTTGACAGCGTGATTGTTCCTGAACTTGTCATTGTCCATGCCGGTACCCCCAATGATGCCAGTGCTCCTAATTATACTGTTTCATACATGGATTATATTGCCAATGTAGCCTCCTCTGAAATCTATCCCACTTGGCCTCTTGAAACCATTAGAGCCAATATTATTGCTATCGTTTCATTTACCCTTAACAGAGTTTTTACTGAGTGGTACCGCAATCAGGGCAAAAACTTCACCATCACCAATTCTACTGCCTTTGATCATGCTTTCTTTTACGGACGCAATGTTTTTGATTCGATTGTGCCCGTTGTTGCTGATGTGTTTAATACGTATATCCAAAGGCCTGGTGTCATGCAGCCTCTCCTCGCTCAGTACTGTGACGGTGTTCAATCCCAGTGCCCTAACTGGATGACACAATGGGGCAGTAAGGATCTCGGAGACCAAGGTTATACTGCTGATCAAATCCTTCGGAACTTTTATGGGAATGTCAATATTCCCACTGCTGAGACGGTGGAGGGCATTCCGGAGTCTTATCCAGGTACCCCTTTAAGACTTGGCGATAACAGTCCTGATGTTAGAAAAATTCAGGAGCAGCTGAACCGCATCAGTGATAATTACCCTCTTATTCCTAAAGTCATAGCTGACGGTATTTTTGGTGCTTCTACCGAGGAAGCCGTTCGCACATTCCAAAGAATCTTTCACCTAACACCTGACGGTATCATAGGAAGAAATACCTGGTACAAAATCTCTGCTATTTATGTAGCCGTTACCCGAATGGCTGAGGTCATTTAAAAAGGGCAAGCTCAACTGAGCCTGCCCTTTAGCTTTTTGTTATTCTGTTTTGATAGCACTTAGTGCCGAAAGCTTCATGGCTCTTTTAGCTGGGAAATACCCTGAAATAAGACCAATAACTGTTGAAAATACTACAGCTCCGATCATAAGCCGTATTGACAATAAGAGAAACGAGTGAAGAGATGATGACACCTACTATCCCTCCTATCGCCCCAATCATAATCGCCTCTACCAAAAACATCTTTTTAATATCTGGAAGTTTTGCCCCAATGACCTTCATGATGCCTATCTCTCTAGTACGTTCGTAGATACTCATCATCATTGTGTTAGCAATACCAATGGCGGCAACCAAAAGTGAGATTGCACCAATCCCTCCTAAAGCCATCTGCATACCATTTGAGACCTTTTTCATTTCAGTCAGCCAATCCATGGAACTATAGGCCATATATCCCTCAGCCTTGATAGCTTCCTGCACCTCCATAACTTTATCACGATCACTTACTTTGATTTTGAGTTCATTATAAGTCCCTTTGGCTGGAGTCATATACCCTCTGCCACGGTTATTGTTGTTTTGTTTGCCATAAAGCTTTTCTTCGTATTTTGTTTTTTCTTCTACTAGCTTATCAAAGATTTCTCGTGGTACATAAGCGTTACTGGCTATCTCATAATTGGTTTCTGAAAGCACCCCTACGACTTTAAGCTCAATAGCTTTTGGTGCTTTGATTTTTTCACCCTCAAAATTCTCTAACAGGGGTTTGCCGTTGGAATAGTCAAACTGTGCGATTTCAAGCTGCATCTTGTCTGTCTCAAAGTTGATAGGCAATGCTTCAGGGGGCTTATTCCAGTTAGGCTGCTTACCTATTTTAGTGAACTGCCTGGGGAGTTCACCACCTAAGACCATGACATTTTTTTCTCCCTGATTCATATCTCTTCCCTGAACAGCTGTATAACCAAGAGCGCCCATATCTTCTGCATCTAGAGCATAAATCATCACATCCCAGTTGGTTCTGTATTTGCCGTATGTAATATAGGCATTGTTCATCAAAGAAGGAATAACCCGTTCTACATATTGCCTTTTAGAAAGACTTTCTATCGCTTTATCATCTAGCTTTGGCGCCTTAGGATCTTGATTTTGTCCTCCCGAGACTGTAATAACTGTGAGGTTACCCATTTGAGAAATTTGCTCTTCAAAATTTCTATCCATTGCAATCCCCAGAGACAACATCAGTATAATTGAACATGCCCCGATAACCACACCCAATATAGTCAAAAAGGTTCTGAGTTTACGCCGCCACAAATTACGCACACTCATCAAGAGGATATCAATCGTCTTCATTAAGCATCATCTCTTCTTTTTTAGCTTTTCTCTTTTTGAGTACCACACTGGTGACTATGATACTGATCATAACACCTGCTCCTATCCCTAGCATCAGCGGAATTTTTGCCACTGGTTGGGCAGGCATCATACCAGGGTCATCCATAGGCATATCCTCTGGCGGAGCCATTTCGGCTACTTCCAGTGTGAATTCTTTCATAATTTGTTTAACTTCTCCTGTGGCTTCTTCATACTCTATAATCATATTGCCTGTCAGCATCCCCGGCATATCCGGTATAATCGTAGGGGCATAATTTTCAGTTGCACCCTTCTCAAAGCTGCCTACAAACATCTTGTTTTCCTGAACAGTAAAACCTTCACCTTCAATATGTATCATCATATTACTAATATCCGTTTTACCTGTATTGTAGATGGTTGCATTAAAATAGGTCGGCATCCCTATTTGGGCGTAATCTACCTGAATATCGCCTACCTCCACCTGTGTAATCTGTTCAACTGGAATACCAATGGCCTCAGTTGCTTTGACTTCATTGCCTTTATTGTCCTCATATTCCATTTCTAAAGTTACCTCATAGGTTTTGGGACTAGCACTTGGAATAGTATAGAGTCTGATTTTCTTAACCTCTGTTTGTCCTGGCATCAAATCTGCTATATAGAAGGTATTGCTGGCTCCTACCGGTGTAAAGACACTGCCCGTATTATCTTTCCCTTCTTCTCTTACCGCAAGACTTGCCTTTAGATTATGTACGGCCTGGGTCTGGTGTGCATTTAAAAATCCAATTTCCAGATCAAACTGTTCTCCAGCTCTTACCACAACCGGCTCTGATTTATAGTGTCCAATGATGACTTTTGGCGTACCTTTTTTTACCTCTGTTCCCTCTTCATCTTTGTCTGGGTTCGAAATATTAACACTGCTGTACTGTGAAATCTTTGTAGGTTCTTCGCCGTCTCCATACTCTATGGCTATCTCTAAAGGATGGGTACTGCTAACAGCTGCTCTTGTGGCCGCTAGGGTTACAGCATACTGTTTTTTCTCCCCTGCTTTGAGCTTAGAGATAAAAAAGAGATTTTGAGATTTAGGAACGATGCCTTCATCTCCTTTTACTGAGATTTTAAGATTTTCAGCTTCCCCTTTGGAAGATACGTCAAACTTAACAGTGAAGTTCTCATCTACGCCATAAGTCCCTAGTGGCGAAACCACATTACCAATCACTACTTCCGAAGAAACTGATGAAGCCGAAGTACTTAAATAGACGGATTGTGTATCTTTTGCCTCTTCACCTAAAGAATTCAGATAGGTCATATCAATTTTCAAAGGCACTGTCCCCTGTGTAACTTTACTATCTACTCTTAGCTTCAGTGTAATATCACTGCTTCCCTTCGCATTAATGACTGGAATATGCTTAACATTTCCTCCGCTTACTACAGCTACATTTTCTGAACTAAACTCCACCCTGATATTTCTAGCCACTCTTTCTCCTACGTTCTTGATGGTGAAAGTGGCATCCTGTGAAACCCCTGGCGTAAAAATCTTTGTATCATTGGTACTAACTTCCAATAAGGAAGGTACGATATGGCTGTCTACTTGCAAGTTAATCGGAAACGATGCACCGTTAACCGTTGCTGTTGCTTTATAAACCTTTGCCTTAACATCTGAACCCACCTCTACAGAAAAGCTGGCCGTTTTGATTTCCTTTGGCTGCAGCTGTGAAATAATGGCTTCTTCTGTTTTGATTTTAATGCCCTCTACCTTTTCTGCCAGCTCTAGCTTGACTTTGACATTTTTAAGGGTTTTAGTGCCTTGATTGATCACTTTGACCTGAGCATTTTGGGTCGCATCTGCTTTGACAAGCACATTGGCACTGTCATCTACTTTAAGCCCAGCTTGTGTTTCTTCAAGAGTCATCCCGCTGAGCGTAATTTCTTTAGATACACTCCCTCCCGCATAACCTATCCCTACGGTTGCACTATGTCCCCTTCCTGTATATTTAAGTCCTTTAATAATAACTTCTTGAGGCGACTTCTCATCCTCTGTTTTTTCTCTTTCAACACCCGTTGAAGCGTCTATTATTGTATTATTTCCATTCACATCATCCCAATAGATAATGTCATAAGATACGTTAGCGTCATCTACAGCTCCTCCTACATAAACACTTGTTATTTTGATGGGCGCTGCATCCCCCTCTTTAGCCACTTTTACTTTAAGGGAAAATTGATCCTCTGGATAGAGATACGATGTCCCTTGTGTAACCCCTGTAATAGCTAAATCTGCTGCATAGACCGGTAAAGTCGTTATAGGCATTAAAAAGCTTATAGTCATCACCAGACTTAGAACTACTCCGATCCATC
>JARBTY010000050.1 GCA_029239935.1 Clostridia bacterium
TATATTCAAAGAAGCGCAATGGATAAAATGAAGCAGATTGATGAAAGGGTTCTTGCAGACGCCATCAAATCGATGCTGATCGAGGGGAAAGAAGACCCGAAAAACTTAAATTAGGAGCAAAACATGGAAAGACCTATTAAAAAAGATGATTGTGTAACAATAGAAATCATAGATATGGGAACAGAAGGAGAAGGCATCGGTAAAATCGATGACTTTACAGTTTTTGTGCCTCAGACTGTAACAGGTGACAAAGTAGAAGTCCTTATCCAGAAGGTCAAAAAAAGCTTTGGACATGGCAAGGCACTGCGGGTGATAGTACCTTCTCCTTTTCGAGCAGAGCCAAGATGCGGTGTTTTTGACCAATGCGGCGGCTGCCAGCTGCAGCATATGAGCTACGAGGCGCAGCTCAAGTGGAAAACCAAAAAAGTCAGAGAAACCCTTCGGCGTATTGGAGGACTTAAGGATATAGAAGTTGCAGATACCCTAGGCATGCAGGAGCCCTTTAATTACCGCAATAAAGCCCAATACCCCATAAGAGAAGAAAATGGGGCGCTTAAGATAGGCTTTTTTGCCCAAAAGAGCCACCGGATTATCCCAGCGGAAAGGTGTGATATTCAGGACACAAGGAATGAAGAGGTTATAAAACGGGTAAAAGACTTTCTGATACAGCAGCACATCTCTATTTATAATGAACAGACCCACAAAGGCTTGGTCAGACATCTGCTCATTAAAACAGCCTATCACACAGGAGAGATGATGGTCTGTCTTGTGATCAATGGCAAAACCCTGCCCCATCAAGATCAGCTGATAGCAACCCTTAAAGAGGTACAAGGGCTTACAAGCCTAGTATTAAACCACAATACAGAGAAGACTAGCAGCACTTTAGGGACGCAGATGACAGTCATCCATGGACAAGACTTTATCATTGACCAGATAGGAGACCTGAGGTTCAAAATCTCCCCGCTTTCCTTTTTTCAAGTCAATCCACTGCAGACCAACGTGCTTTATGACAAAGCTCTTGAATTTGCAAGCCTCACCGGAGAAGAAACCGTATGGGACGCCTACTGCGGCATCGGCACGATATCTCTTTTCTTAGCCCAAAAGGCCAAAAAGGTCTACGGCGTAGAGATTGTTCCAGAAGCGATCACCAGTGCCAACGCCAATGCGAAGCTTAACAACATCACCAACACCGAGTTTTTCACAGGCAAAGCCGAAGACATCATCCCCTCTCTCTACAAGGAAGGCATCATAGCAGATACCATTGTCGTAGATCCGCCAAGAAAGGGCTGCGATGCAAAGCTGCTAGACACACTCATAGAGATGAACCCTCAAAAAATAGTGTATGTATCCTGTGACCCAGCCACCTTAGCACGAGACCTCGCCTACCTCACCCAAAACGGCTACACCGTTCATCAAGTGCAGCCAGTAGATATGTTTCCGCATACAACGCATGTGGAGTGCGTAATAGGAATGCAAAGGAAAGATACGTAGAAATCCTTAGTTTTCAGCACTTTGCGAGATATATGACTTTCACCACGGATGGCGATGATTTTAGGAATAAGGTGCTGAAAGATAAAATTGATGTTTCAGTTGTGCTGGACATGGAGTGCGTAAACATGTTTAATGCATGTGTAGATAAGAGTGTTTAGGCATGTCTATATTACGCAGTGTGAAGTGAATTTAAGACTGGGTAATGATGAGAAAATACCGGCTTTTTATCCGGTTGCTTTACGTATCCAAAAGTCGACTAATTAAAAATCTATCTCATTACACTAGGAGGAACTTATTATGAAAAAAGTACTTAAATATGCAGTAAGAACATTGATTGCGATTATCGCAATCCTGATCTTATCCATTGCAGGACTTACAATCAACCATCACGTTCGTTTGGCAATAGAGAAAAATGAACTCCATCCCATCGGTACACTTGTTGAAGTGAACGGACATGAAATGCACGTGTACAGTGAGGGCGCAAAAAGTGAAAAACCGACGCTTGTTTTCATGTCAGGCTCTGGAGTCCCTAATCCGGCATATGATTACAAAACGCTCTACACGCTTTTATCCGACGAATACCGAATTTCTGTAGTAGAAAAAGCAGGATATGGATACTCTGAAAACACTACTATCTCCCGTGATATCGAAACCATGTTAGCTGAAACACGCGAGGCGTTAAAGCAGGCAGGTGAAACTGGGCCGTACATCTTGTTTCCACATTCAGTATCAGGTACTGAAGCACTCTATTGGGCGCAACGCTATCCAGAAGAAGTAAAAGCAATCGTAGGGCTTGACATGTCTGTACCCGACGTGTATGAGGACATGAAAATAGGAAGTCTCACTGTCATCGCTGGCCGTTTTAGCGGGTGGATTGGATTGCACCGGATTCCGGTTTTCGGGGATCGCTTCCTCAACAAAATCGGGCTTTCGGAAGACGAACTAAAGCAAAGTAAAATGCTCCTGTATCGCAATCAGTTTGACAAGTCGTTCATTCTAGAAGTTGGCCAAATTGTTAACAACGCGAAAAAAGTTAAGGAATCTGGGTATCCAAGTGTCCCTATGTTAATGTTTACTTCCGATGGCGCAGAAACAACCCCAAAGTGGCTGGAATTAGAACGAGCTTTTGCAAAGGCAACGGGAAATGAACTAATTGAGCTTAAGTGCGGACACTATGTCCACAAATACGAACCCAAGCTGATCGCGGAAAAAAGCAAGGCATTTTTTAGTTCATTAAATTGAACAACCAAAGCAGTACTTTTTTCGTTTAAGGCTATAATTTTGGTGTAAAGGAACTATTGATTGCAGGAAATTTACTCAACTATACTGCTCGTAACGATCGCTCCTCGATTAATGATTTTTTTCTCAGTCAGGAAAATAAGGGGATCTACATATTAGTTATGCATAATATGTAGATCCCTTTATTTTAATAAATTTTTCTCAGCCAAGGTCTTGATATTTTCCAGTCTAACACTTTATTTTCTTCTGACAAATGTAAACCTTTCAACCCTTTCGCTAAGTAGGAGATCGGAAGGTCATTAATTATCTTTCGAGACATTTCCCACGCACCTCTCCTTAAATTAGCCATGACGAAACACGCCAATCTGTAAGGACTTTCGGGTCGCTTACAACTTCTTTTAATAGAATCAACGGTTTGTGGCCAATTTTACATATGATGTAAATTCCGTGTTTTCGCCTCTAGAGAATTGCTTTATGTCAAGGAGCAGTTTATAATCATTTCTTAAATACAAACATGTTGTAAGAGGCAAAAATGAGTAAAGACTACTTAAAGAAATTGCTGAAATACATGAAAGAAGTTTATCATATAGAGGATGCTATAAAACATTTAAAAGATCGAAGAACAAATCCCAAATATAGCACTGCTGAGGCCATCCTCCCAGTGCTTTTTGGTTTTCTAATAAGAATACAAAGTTTTAATGAGCTTAAGTTTAGATTGAAAAGCAAGGATATTAAAAATATCGTTTCAAAAAAGATGAAACTGCCACAGATCGATACTATAAGAGATACCCTTAAAGTTGTTGATAATTGAGGGTTATCTAAAATGAATAATAATATCATTAAAAAGGCAAAACAAAATAAAGTACTCAGAAGCGGTACTATTGATGGTTATACTGTTGCAGCCATAGACGAAACAAAGCTATTTGGAAGCAATAAGAAAAGCTGTATTGAGTGCTGCAGGACCAAAACAAGAAATAACCACATTCATCATTTTCATAACACTGCATTTATGTCCTTGATAGGCAAAGAACCAAGGCTGATCATAGATTTCGAGATGTACAAAGGAACTGAAAATAGTAGTAAAAAAGATGAAGGTGAACTTACTGTAGCTAAAAAGCTACTCAGCAAAGTAGAAAAAGAGCATAAACATACTACCTAGTACTTTAGCTTAATTGAATATTGTTAGAAAAATTGGGGAAAGGGGAAACTCTATCTATTCTTAAAGAACTGGGTTGAATTTATAGCTACCTGGCCAATAATTGATTGAAAATTTTTAAACTAAAGCATAAAATAGAAGCGAAAATGCTCGTAAAATACAGTTATAACTTTATGTGAAAAGACTTTCATTCAACATGATGAGAGTCCCTTTCTTGTGCCCAAAATTAGAAATTTAATATTAAGGATAACAGCAATCATGAAAAAAAGCCCATATTACTATGGACGTCCTTCCTTTCAAAATTACATTTTGTAAAAATACTGAATTATAGATTTATGACATTGTCCCGGAGCTGCTTGATTCTTTATTTGGAATCACCGCTTTGGGGACTCTCCTTTAAGACATTCAAATCAATATAAAAGGGTAAGGCTTTCTTAATATATTGTTCTGCTGGGAGTGAACTGTGACTTTGCCAATCTACGGATGCTCCGTAAATTCCCCAACTTAATATAGCCGCACCTATTTTTAAAGATTCCGAATCCAGTCTAAACTGTTGGTTTAAAAGTAGAGAATAAAATAAATCCTCCAATTCTGCTTTTATTTTTTGTTCAATTTTCGAACTGTAAGATTCATAACTTTTTCTACATTGTGTGCTCAATTGTGTATTTAAATTTGTATGAAACTCAGTTAATGTAAGAAATATTTTTATAATAGTCTCTTCATTTAATCGATCGTAATCATTCAAGTTTTCAACAATGCTTCCTGCAATAGTTTCGGTTATTACAGCATCCATTAAATCATACTTATCATAAAAATGAGCATAAAATGTGGCACGATTAACCATTGCTGCATCGGTGATATCCTTTATCGTAATATCTTTGAAATCTTTATTATGATTTAAGTTAATAAAGGCATCCATCAACAGCTTTTTTGTTCGTATAATCCGTGGATCAATTTTTGAATTTTTCATATATATATTTCCTCCTCTTCTCTATGCATAGACAACATTTTCATTCATTTGTTGTCTATGCAACAAAACGCTAAAATTGATGATTGAGAGTAAATGAGTTCTACTTTAAAATAAATTATACAACACATGTTGTTTATGCAAAAGGTGTTAGAAATAAAATATTTTATTAAGTAAAGAAAAATAAAAAATTTGGAGAAAGCGAAGGTCGGCAAACTCAACTATTCAATTGAAAGCGAGGTAGAATATGGAACGAAAAATAACTGTTGATAAAAACAAATGTATTCATTGCGGTTTGTGTATAAAGGATTGTCCTACTTCTAGCATAGAATTTGGCGGTGATAAAATTCCTGAATTTAGCGAAGGCAGAAAAGAAAGATGTGTTGCCTGTCAGCATTGCATGGCTGTATGCCCTGAGGGTGCACTGTCATTTGGTGGCAAGAATCCTGACGATTCAGCAGAAGTCAGCTACGGAAACAGTGATGAATTGTTGAACCTGATCAAGTCAAGAAGAAGTATAAGATACTATAAAAATGAAAGTGTGCCGACTGATAAACTTGATAAAATCAAAGAGATGCTGGCGTTTCCACCGACAGGAGCTAATGCAGACAGTCTGCATTTCTCCATTGTCGGGACAAAAGAAAAAATGGACGAGATCAAAAAAATCACTTATGAAAAAATATTGGAATCAAGTAGTGATTCGCCAATGATTCGGTTTCTAAAATACAGTTTTCAAAACGGTCAGGATATCAGTTATAGGGATGCGCCATCAATGGTTGTGGTTTCCGTTGATAAATCAAAGGCAGTGCCGGGGTGTGAAACAACAGACCCAATCATTGCGCTGTCTTATCTGGAACTATACGCTCAAAGCCTTGGAATGGGGACCTTATGGAGTCATGGAGCAGTCACTATAGTCAAGCAAAACCCCGAAGTCTATTCTTTGCTTGAAATCCCCGAAAATTATTCCTTGAGCTATATTATTCTTCTTGGTATTCCTGCTGTTAAGTATAAAAGAACAGTTCAAAAAGAGGCGTCCAGCATAATAATAATTTGATGATTATACAATAAAGAACGAAAAAGTAAGTAGAGCTCCGAGCTGTTTAATATCAACAGCCCAGAGCTTTATTTGCTAACTGGGCTTCATGCCTTGATTTCGGTTCCTAAGGCGTATAGTGCAAAATCCAAACCGATGAAATAGCAAGAGAGATTGATTATACAATAATCCTTCATCAAAATTGAATAATTATAAATCATCAACTGTTGATTTTCAATTAAGGCATTGAAAGATCAAGACTGACTATCAACAAATAAAGGTAAAACTCTTCCGCCAAGGAGCCAGTAGGTTCACACGACATCATTTTTGTCTACTCAAGGCATGTTGAGACTGTTGTCTTGATGTCGAAGAAATTGTCTCCACAATAAAAACCCTTTTCACATAAAACAACCCTTTTCCCGCCCCACCCAAGCAACGCCAAGAGCAGGAGCCAGGTGCAAGGATTAAGGTAAGAGAAAAACACTCGGGAGTTGCCCCTAACAGAACCATTGGGGAGCAAAGGATAGGGCAGAGATAAGAGTTAAGGAACAAGGGGAAAGATAGGATAAAAAGCAGGTAAAATAATAGAATAGAAATACCAAATCGACCATGACTTTGTTTTATGGGGCAACGAGGCAATGGGCGGGAGAACGGTCGGAGAGGGAAAGACTATTTTTTATCAACACAGAAAGAAAAGTGTGTTTCTGTTTCCATAGACGGGGAATGCACTGATTTTTGTCCCTAAGGCTAAACTTTTGAAATAATGTAACTATTGTATATTGTAGTTTATTTTTTTAATTTTCTTTTAAATTATCTCTTGACATATCACTGCTTCAACTATAAACTGAACATGTACGATACATGTACGAATTCTTTGCATAAAGGAGCGATACGATGTCGGGAAGTGGAGCGAGGGATAAAATAATGTCAGCAGTAAGGGAGCTTTTATCTGAGGGCTGCTCTGTTGAGGATATCACCGTGCGGAAAATCGCAAATCAAGCGGGCGTGGGTATCGGAACAGTCAGCTATCATTTTCATTCCAGGGATAAGCTTGTCTATGAAGTAATAGCAGCTCAGATGGCTGATATGGCCGGAGTTTTATGCCCAAACGCAGTCGGGGGGACTCCGCTTGAGCGGCTTCGGAGGTTTTTCCGTCAAACGATCGAGCTAGCACTCAAGTACAGTGAAATTTTTAAAGCCCAGCTCTCCTATGAGATTGTAAACAGCGATATGAGCATCTGCTATTTCATTACGCCGCTTCTGAAGGAGCATTTCGGCAGTTCAAAAAGTGATCTGGAAATTAAGGTTACAGCACTCCAGATGATTGCGGCAATGCAGATGATCCTACTGAAAATGGATGAATTCCAGCGTTATACCGGTGTCAATATTCAGGATGCCAAACAGACGGAAAAAGTTCTCAGCGCCATACTCAGTACGGCTTTCAAGTCATAGTAGGAGAATAAAGTCACGCCTATATGGATACTATGCACGGTGAAAAAGATGATAATATTGTATTCCGCTTAGGCGAGTTAACCCAAAGCTTTTCTGGCTGGCTATTGGCATGGGGACTTCAAAACTAGCTTGTAAATTTCTAGAGGTAGTATTATGAAAAGATATTCAACCTTTATCGGGAGATGCTTTAAGATTATAAGGAGAGGGCATTATCAAGAATTCTATTGATTTTAGAAAGTTCAGAATGATAGTGCATAATCTTATACTTTTCCAGTGTACTTAGAGGATTGAGGAAGTAAAGTGATAATATGGACAATGAGAATCAGCGAGATATTTACTCTGACTGGTCCAGTAGGCCCAATTACTGAAAATATGAATTGTTATCTACTATTGACAATTGGATATTCAGTAGGTTTTCTTATTATATCAATTGAGATGCTGGTCTATTTTTGTAGAGATAAGACTGCACGTGGAAACGATGGAACGGCCGAGAAAAGATGATGTGATACGATGCATTTGACTAAACGAGATGCCCAAACTAAATTTTTAAAGATTCGACGGCAAAGATGAATTGGCGTGATATACATCAGAGTGACTATAAAAATGCGCTGGCATTATTGACTTTAGATGTCATTGAAGAACATGATCCATAGTTATGCCCAGGAGCTAATGCACATTTAAATTGTCTTGTAGTCAAATCTATGGGAAAAATGAACGTTATTTATAAGGGAAGGTTCCTTGAATTTTGAGTAAAAATAAGTCTTTAATAACGGGAGGTTAAAGTATGCAAAAAAATTATGATCATTCTATTCGGCGTAATGACTTAGATTGGCTTCGAGTCATTGCTATCTTTGCTGTCTTTCTATATCACTCTCTCCACTTCTTCGATACCGGGGATTGGTCTGTTAAGAACCCAACCACCTACACTTGGATTGAGCCTACTTTGATGAATTTTATGGCGGTGTGGATGATGCCGCTAATTTTCCTAATATCAGGAGCAAGTGTTTTCTATGCAGTAGGTAAGACAAATGTAATCAGATTTATCCGAGATAAAGTTATGCGGCTGTTTGTTCCGCTTATCGTTGGGGTCTTTAGCTTTTCGGCAATGCAGGTTTATATTGAACGAATCTCCCATGGTCAGTTCCAAGGGTCATTTATAGAATTTATTCCACACTATTTCGAGGGTGTTTACATACCTGGCGGTACAGGAAATTTTGCCTTTCATGGAATGCATTTGTGGTATCTGCTATTTTTATTTATTTTTAATTTAGCTTTTATGCCCATATTTTGGTGGTTTAAAGGAGTAACCGGCAGCACGTTTTTACGTAGAGTCGGAGACTTGCTGGCTATACCCGGTTTTCTGGTTTTATTTTTATTGCCTACAGTTATTATCCAAAACGTTGCTCCCAATGAAGGTTCAATAGTGGTTGGAGGCTGGCGAATGGCACAATATGGCTGGTTTTTCTTCGCCGGTTATCTGTTATCATCCCATCAGCATTTGCGAGCACAGATCATCACAACTCGCTGGATTTGGGCATGTTTATCCTTTGTGGTCATATGTGGATCCGTTTTTCTGCACAAGGGACCTGCCGACCATCCAGATATCTTGGTTTGGCTTGAACTTTATACTATTTTGGGGTTTGCCATGAAGCGGCTTGATTTTTCTAATCCGTTCTTGGAATATAGCCGTGAAGCAGTTATGCCATTCTATATTTTGCATCAGAATGTACTCTTTCTTATTGGCTTCTTTATTGTTAATTGGGCTATTCCTGATCCAGTAAAATTTCTAATAATCATGCTCTGTACATTAGTCGTTATAATGGCTATGTACGAGTATATCGTTCGGCGATATAATGCTATTCGAATTCTATTTGGTATGAAGTTGATTAGAAAAAGTGCTCCAAATGGATTTAGCAGGGTTCATGAAATAGAAACTTCTCCTAACAGTAGAGTTTTGTGATGTTCAGCACGGTATTGCCTCAACTATGCCAATATGCATATTAAGGATTACTATGTTCAGGCAGTTATTAAAAAAAAGCATTTATAGGATTATCAGAAAAAAGTTTGCCGACTTGCTATACACGTATGGCATGGTATGATGGATGATCCGGAAGTCAGAAACAAACTGAGAGGACTGGGGTATGGTTTTATAAAGGAACGTGAGAAACTTTTTGCTCAATATTTTAGTGACCAAAAGAGGTTAAAAATATTTACCGATTTATGGATGAATATTTTAATGATTAGTACAGAACAGATTATCATGACAAATTATGATATTTTGGATGAAGAGATTAATGAGAGGTTTTCCATGTTCTTTGAACTGGTATAATTTTTTATGTTTTACACATAACGATCGTTATATTAGGAGGTTGATTGATAATGAATCAAAATGAATTATTGGAATCAAAGGACCATGCTAAATGCGGACTTTATTGTCCGGCCTGCAGTGCATATATTGCAACGCGAGAAGAACCTGAAAGGCTGGATGTGATTGCAAACCGGCTGAATTTAACGAGGGAAGACTTGATGTGTAAAGGCTGCGGTTCGGAACAGGTATCCTATTTTTGCAGGACGTGTGATATAAAAAGCTGTGCAAATGAAAAAGGATATCAAGGATGTGCAGAATGCATTGATATGCCCTGTGACAAAGTTCTATCTTTCCAAAGGAGTGGCAAGCCGCATCGGCTTGAAGTTGTTAATTCTCTGAATACTCTTAAAGAGCATGGTTTTAAGGAGTGGCAGGAAGAACAGTTCATGGAATATGCTTGTCAGAAATGCAAAACAATTAATTCCGCATATGATCTTCAATGCCGGAAATGTAGAAATGAACCAGGCAACTTATTTGTGGAAAGGCATAAGGAAGCCATTAGCAAGCATCTGGCAACGGTTAAGTAGAGAATTGGAAATAATTATTTCTATCATAAGGGAGATTCTATGAAAATATTACTGCTTTTAGCAAAAGGATTTGAGACAATGGAGTTTAGTGTTTTCGTCGATATTATGGGATGGGCGAGATATTACGGATCTGACGTTCACATTGTAACATGCGGATTTCGAAAGGAAGTCGTTAGTACTTTCAGTATTCCTGTAATCGTTGAAAAAACGATAGAAGAAATAGATATTGAGGACTATGAGGCATTAGCAATCCCTGGAGGGTTTGAGGAATATGGGTTTTATGAAGAAGCATATGATGAAAGATTTTTAAATATGATTCGGGAATTTGATAAAAATGGCAAAATAATTGCATCCATATGTGTTGCTGCACTTCCGGTTGGGAAAAGTGGAGTGCTTAAACGAAGAAAGGCAACAACCTATCATTTAAATGATGCACATCGGCAAAAACAACTTAAAGAATTTGGTGTAGATATAGTAAATGAACCAATTGTTGTGGATAAAAACATTATAACATCTTATTGTCCAGAGACAGCGGCAGGGGTAGCATTTAAACTTTTAGAAAAATTGACTTCTGCTGAACAAGTTGAAATTGTAAAAAGGGCAATGGGATTTTAGATAAACATTGATTTTATAAAATTAAATAATTACCTGAGAATAGCGAGGGCACTCTAAAGAAGAGTGTCCTTTCTGATAAATTTGAATATTGCGTCAGGTACAGAACATAAGTACATATTGGTTTAATTATGATAGATAAGTTCTTAAGTGCTGTACCCGGCACTAGTTTTGTTGGCGAAATGTATTGCGAGGGTGGCAGATATAATGAAGGAGTAGTCAGGAATAATGTTGATAGAATTCAGGCTTTTAATAAGTATATCATGATTTGCTATAAAAATGGAGAACAGGCTAAAATATAATCAAATACATATTCTTGTTGGCCAGGGTGAATTCGATTACGAGGTATAAACAGGGATATAGTGCAGACATATTCACTGAACATGAATAAGTAGGCACCTATCTACTCAATTGAAGATTTAAAAAAAGTAAGACTTGCTTTATAAGTAACGAGATTTTTGAACAGTGATAGTCCATATAGGACGGCATGTAAGTAAGATAACCGGTAAGTGCTGACATGGCTGTAATGTGCCGAGCAGTTTCTTCTAATATGTCTTAGAGCAGAAATGGACGAAAAACAAGAGCCAACTATATAGCTCAGGAGGGCTCACGAAAAAACACGCTAATCTTACTTATAAAACAGGAGGTCTTTGTTTGATACTCAACAATAATCTTGACCAATATAGTAAGGCGGCTTATTATTAAAGTAAGGTGGCTTACTAAGTGTGTGAGGAGGGAAAATTTTGGATAGATTCAAATTTAGCCTTAGAGATATACCAAAAAAAGAGTTACTAAATGAATATGCAGAACGAATAACATCCCTGAACGCAAATGCAGTCGAAAGTTGTATAGCTTTGCTTAGAACAGCAGCTGATATTTCTAAAGTGCTCGATGAACACTTTCTGAAATATGAGATTTCCGAGGGGAAATTTACAATTTTAATGTTGTTATTTAGACAGAGTGATTACCAATTATCACCGGTTGAGCTTAGTAAAAAGGCAGAAGTGACCAAAGGAACCATGACGGGTCTAATTGCGGGTCTTGAGAATCAAGGACTCGTTGAAAAACTGACAAATATAGGTGACAAAAGAAGCTATTTAGTTAAGTTAAGTTCAAAGGGGCAAGATTTATTAAATGAGATATTGCCTGAGCATTATAAACTGATTGGAGAGATGATGTCTGTTCTTGGAGACGATCAGCTTAAAGAAATGAGCTTATTCTTAAATCTGTTATCCAAAAAAGTAGTCAATTTGAAAGGAGAAAAATAAATATGATTCTTGTAACCGGAGCAAATGGACAAGTAGGTCGCGCAATTATTAAAGTGCTGCTATCAAAAAATGAACAAGTTAGGGCTTTTGTGTATAAAACTGAACACATTCAAGAGATCAGAGCATTGGGTGATATGGATGTGGTTGTAGGAGATATGTTAAATCAAGAGGATTTGGATAGAGCATTTATCGGTATCAAAAAAGTCTATCACATATGCTCGGCTATAAATCCAGATGAAGTCTTAATTGGAGAAATGGTTATAAATGCTGCACGCAAAGCGAATGTAGAACATTTTATGTTCCATTCAGTATTACATTCAGTGCTACAAGATATGCCCCATCATCAGAAAAAACTTCTGGTAGAGCAACTGTTAGTAAATTCTGGCATCCCATTCACTATTGTTCAGCCCACCGTATTTATGCAAAATATTTTTGAATCATGGAATTCCATTGTCGAGAAGGGCATCTTCAGACAGAAGTTTTTTACTACACCTGATACCCGAATGTGTTTGGTTGACTTGGATGATGTAGCAGAAGCTGCTGCCATAATTCTCACTTCAACAGAACACATTAATGCCTCATATGAATTTAGCGGCTCTGAAAATCTTTCACTAAATGATATGGTTGAAGTGATGGAGCGATGTCTTAATCGTAAAATCAAAGTAGAAACACCGACTGATGAGATGTTTTCAGTACAGTTAAGAAAATTTGGAGCAGAAGATTATCGCGTTAATACTTTACTTAAAATGTTTCATCATTACAATGAGCATGGCTTTTACGGTAATCCTAATGTTTTAAAATGGATGTTAGGTCGTAAACCAAATGATTTTTCTTCATTTATGCGAAAAGCACTGGAGGCTACACAATGAAAACAAAGATAGTATACGCAACAGCACTGGGCAATTCAAAGACTATTGCAGAAAAAATTGGTGTTAAACTAAGAATAGAGGTACAGAATGTAAGCGAATTTTCTGTGTCTAATGCAATTGACACACTCATTATTGTTGGTGGCATTTACGGTGGGAAGAGCAAAAAAGATTTAAAAGAATTTGTTAATTCTCTAAATCCGGCGGATGTGAAGCGCGTTGCAGTAATTACCTCTAGCGGTGCTGGCGAGAGGCGCACCACACCTGCAGAAATTGTGGGATTGCTCAGAAATAAAAATATAAACGTCCTCGGTGAACTAAACATAAGGGGGAGAGCATTCATATTTCCGACTGGCCACCCAAATGAAGAAGACTTTAAAAATGCTAAAGAATGGGCTGAGAAAATCATCATGTCCTAAACAAGTTTTATCAATTTAGATAGTGATGAGGTGAAGACGATGAGTATCACAGTAAATCTATATTATACAGGAAGCAATGGAGATGCCAGGAAATTTGCTGAAGAGATGATCTCGACGAGAGTTGTTGACAAAATTCGTGCAGAAGAAGGAAATGAGAGATATGAATATTTCTTACCGATGGACGATCCTGAAACAGTGTTGCTGATTGACCGATGGAGGGATCAAGAGGCTCTCGATTTTCATCACAAATCTGAAATGATGAGAACGATATCAGAGCTTAGAAAAAAGTACAAACTGCGTTTGAGAGCAGAACGGTATTTGGATGAAAACCCATAATAATACAGAGTTCCTATTTGGTTTAAGATAGATGCAGTTCCTAAGTACGCTTGTTATTGCAGCGAATTCACAGAAGATCAGGTAATTGAAGCAGTTGTAAAGCATGGTGCGAAAACCGTAATAAAAGTAAATGCCATAACTAGTGCAATGAAAAATTCTAATTGTAAAGAAAACAATCTGTTGGGAGTATGTTGCAATAAGATTATTCAGGAAGCTATTTAAAAAGGCTTAACCATGAAACGATTTGAGTTGATATGTTTCCACAAACCTCGAAACTGATAAAAAACGGTTGACCTGTTCCCGAGAACCCTGACATCAATAATAGCAACTCGGGCCACGTCGAGGTGATAATAATGATGACGTATTGTGGTGACAAGAGAAAATAAGGCACTTTAACCACAACATATAGTAGTTTTGGAGTGAAAAATGAGCAAAAATTGGGGTCAAAAAGTGCAAATTTTGACCTCTTTTTTAGGGCATTTTATAGATGACATTAGGTAATCCAATACTAAGAGAGATGAAAATGGATATTAGTTTCAACGGAGGAAGATTTATTAGCCTTAAGAATGGCTTGAATTATCAAGAAGTTTTAAATAATTTTTCCAATGAAAGTAAAAATAATATTGAAGTTATGCTGAGAATACTTATACAGACGAAGATGATGAATATAATGACAGTATGGAGCGTATTGTTCAATTATGTAATTCCATGAATTTGAATTGGCTAGTAGATATTACCGGAGTTGATGATATTTTATATAATTATGTTCGTTTCGATTTTGATAACGGGATTTATTTTTAATGTTATATCAGGAATCTTGTTGTATAATAATTTTGATAACAGGTTTTCAACAGTAAAAGATTGTTTACAAAAGCAACAGGAACTGCAATTAGAAGAATATCAGAAACAGATGGAGGAAGATAATGGAAGCCGAAGTCAGCATGAATATCAATATGATTTCTATGGACATGAAGGAATTAATGGTCAGGAATCATATAACATACATATCAGGGACTATGCAGTCTGAAGAAAAACATGGACGATTTTCTCTGTGACACCTATTACGAGGAGGAGGACAATGAATAAGGAAAAGCAGACGGTGAAACGCAGAATTTTTATTTCCAATACCAGAATGGTACTTGTAACTTTAAGTCTATTTCTTTTCGTTAATATGTTTGTAATAAATTTATATGAGAGCACATCTAAAAACAGCATGATTGGTGCGTCTGAGTTAGCAGATAATACCGAACAAATAAAAAATATCCTGACAGATTGGAATCCATCCCCAAAAGAAGAGGCGATAAACAATCTTGCAACAAAACTGAATAGGTATGGATTTTCTATTTGCGTTGAAAT
>JARBTY010000288.1 GCA_029239935.1 Clostridia bacterium
TATATGTTCTCGAAAGATGCGACAGAAGCGGAGATTAATGCAGCGTTAGATTATCTTGAAATCATGGGTAAGGCTCCGGTAGCAACTGATGCTGCAATTGCAGGGATGAAGGCAGATGCTGAAAATAAAGTTGCTAATGGGGTACCAGTTATTCCACGTTTCCCTTGTTGGATAGATCAAGCGGTTTTAGATGCAGAAGCTAAAATCATTGAAGAATATGGTAATGTAGATACAAAATTATTTGAGGATTATTTTAAAGCTACTTCCAGTGAAAAAAATCTGCGTATGGAAGAACAAGGCTCTGCGCAGGATTTATATGCTGAGTTAACAAAAGTTCTTCAGGCAGTTATTACGGATTCAAAAGCAGACGTACCAACACTTATGGCACTGGCAAATCAAAACTATCAGAAGATGCTAGATGACCTTTACGGCAAAAAGTAAATGTAACTTAGGTGATAAAGGCATATAGCCTAAACAATGGGTTATTTATAGCATGTTAAAAGTAGATGGGGTTTTCTGCAAAGATAACCCCACTTATTGTAAATGGAAATAAAAGAGTAGAGGAGAAGCCCAGGTGATGAGAGCAAAAAGCAGTTTGGAACGGCCTAAAAAAGCTAGATTTAATAAAGGAGACTTATTTGGCTGGCTGATTATGCTGCCTACATTAATACTATTTACATTTTTCGTATGGGAGCCACTGCTGGAAAGCGTGCGGCTGTCTATGTATACAGCAAAGGGCATAAGATTACAGGAGTTTGTTGGATTCTCCAACTACATACGCGTATTCAATCATCCAGATTTTTTAGCAGCCTTAAGAAATACTTTTGTATATATTTTGTGGTCATTGGTGATTGGTTTTTTTGTCCCTATCATCATGGCGTTATTAATCAGTGAAACAGTTCACTTTAAAGGATTTCTTCGGGTAGGTGTTTATTTTCCTAACATGGTTCCAGGGATGGCAACGGTTATGATGTGGGGGTATTTCTTTACGCCTGGAGCGACAGGGGTACTCAATATCTTATTATCAAAAGCAGGTGTTGACAATCAGCTTTGGCTCACTAATCCAAAGCTTACAATCCCCTTAATCATTCTTACAATGACCTGGAAAGGGGCAGGAGCTACAGCTTTAATTTATATGGCTGGAATCAGCGGGATCAATCCGGATCTGTATGAAGCAGCAGCAATAGATGGTGCAGGTATAGGGAAGAGAATCAGGCATATTACAGTGCCAAGCATTTTTGATTTAGGGAAGACCCTTTTGATTCTTCAAGTCATTGCAGTATTCCAGATTTTATACGAACCCTTGGTAATGACGAACGGAGGACCGAATAACGCAAGTATTTCTTTAATGCAGCTGGTCTACAACTATGCATTTAGAGATTTCAACTATCCGATGGGAGCTGCTTTATCGGTTATGATTTGTATCATATTGGTTGTACTTAGCGGTGTTTATACAAAAGTGACTTCACGTAAAGAGCTGTAAGGAGGGAAATAACATGATTTTTGATAAATATAGTGCAAAAAAGGATGGGGTTATCAGAGGGTATGATGTTCATTCGATTCACATAAAAATCCTGTGCGGTATGATCATACTGTTGTGTCTGGGAATTGCTGTTATATGTTTGTTTCCAGCGTTTTGGGTATTTTTAGCTGGACTAAAGGATATTAAGGAGTTTAGAAGGAATGTGACAATCTTTCCGTCAAACTTTGATTTTTCCGTATTTATAAAGACGTGGAATGATTTAAAATTTACAAGATATTATATTAACTCTTTCATAATGGTAATAGGAAGTGTTATTTGTGCCATTGGCTTTAATGGTCTGCTCGCATATGGCCTGGGGGTGCTAAAACCTAAAGGACATCAGATTGCCAATGGACTGGTGATGTGGAGCCTTTTGATTCCAGCGACAACAAGTGTTGTAGCATTATTTGTCAATATTAACCGAATTGGACTTAACAGATCATTTATCCCGTTGTGGCTGGCGTTTGGAGCCAATGCCTTTTATGTGATTCTTTTTAAAGAATTTTTTGAGAGGATGCCAAAAGAATTAATTGAAGCAGCCAAATTAGATGGCTGTAATGTTCTGCAGGTCTTTACTAAGATTGTCATGCCTTTATCCAAGCCGATTGTTATGGTAGTAGCCATTTTTTCGATGACCGCTGCTTGGTCTGATTTTCTCCTGCCCTATTTAGTATTAAATGGTTCAGGCAAGGAAACAGTGATGGTTGCAATGTTTTCATTTAGAACCTCTAATGCGACCGATGTTGAAGTGTTGCGTGCAGTTGCTTTTTCAATAGTACCGCCGACTATATTATTCTTATTATTTCAGAAACAGATTACTGATGGTGCCGCTATTGGTGCCATAAAGGGGTAGGAAAATGGCAAAAATGGCAGATCGATATTTTATAACAGATCCTTGGCGTGTGATTGAAGAAGGTTTTGATGCTGACTATGGGCAAGTGGCAGAGTCTATCTTTTCGTTAGGCAATGAATATATGGGCGTCCGAGGGTATTTTGAAGAAGGTTATTCGGGTCAGAGCCTAATAGGCAGTTATTTTAATGGCATCTACGAAGAGCAAAAACAAAATGCAAGTGCTTATAAAGGAATGGTTAATAAGACAGAGTTTATGGTTAATGCAGTCAATTGGTTGTACACAAGAATGATGTTAGATGATGAAATACTGGACTTGAATAAAAGCAACTTTCAAGATTTTAGACGGGTATTAAATCTAAAAAATGGTGTACTGACCCGATCTTTCGTTTGGAAGACTTCAGGGGGCAAGATGCTAAAAGTGGAATTTGAGCGATTTGTATCTATGGGTTACAATCATGTTGGCGCTCAAAAAATAACAATGACACCGCTCAATTTCAGCGGAGATCTTATCTTGTATTCTGGCTTAGACTTTACACAAATGCATCACTCATTAAAGAAGAATTTTTGGAAGTGTTCAAACCTCACTTCAGAAGATAACTATTTAAGTCTCGTAGGAACCACAAAACATACGAAACAGAAAATATTCTCTAGCTGCCGCTTTTTTGGAGATACGAGCATTCAAAACGACATGCTCGATGAGGAAAAAATAGCAGCGAAATGCTTTACCTTTCAGCTTAAAGAAAATGAAACAAAGGAACTGACAAAGATTGTTTCGCATGTAGTTTATAAAAATACTGCGCAATCAGAGAAACAACTTTTTATCAGAGCGTGTGAAGAGGCAAAAGAGAGGGGTAAAGCACTTGATTTTAACACCTTGAAGAGCAAAAACAGTCAGTGGTGGCATAAGGTTTGGGAGCATTCAGATATTGTTATTAGTGGAGATGAACTCAATCAACAAGGTATAAGGTTTTGTATCTTTCAGATGTTTCAAACTTACAATGGGGCAGAACAGGGCAACAATATTGGTGCAAAAGGACTTACTGGTGAAGCCTACAATGGCAATGCATTTTGGGATACAGAAGTCTATTGCCTGCCATTTTTTATGTTTAATCATTTGAAAGCCGCCGAGAATCTTTTGGTGTTTAGACACGCTACACTGCCGCAGGCAAAGGAAAGAGCAGAGAGCTTAGATTGTGAAGG
>JARBTY010000051.1 GCA_029239935.1 Clostridia bacterium
CCATATCGTATATTTCATGAGCTTCTATGAGCCATTGGAGTTTTTTGTCAAAATCCCCTATATTCCCAATTATAACATCTAAATTATTAACATACAAGTGAATTTGTTCAACGTTATAAACATCTATGCTTTTAACTTTTGCTTCATAGTTATATTTTTTTAATACATTAATGATTTCTACACTGCTTAAGAAATTGTCTTCATTTTGAACAGGCAGGGTGTCTCCTATCTTAAATTCTGTAAATTCCAGTCCTTGTATAATAGGCAGTGCAACTCTGTCATTACTGGTTTGTTCTATGACCTGACCCATTTCATCTAAACAAAGATATGTTCCCATAAAAGGAACATATCCTAAAGCTTCTCTTTCTACTAATGCAATGACTACTTTTCCTGGAAACATATACTTCACACTGGCATCCTTAATATAAGCTAGATTTAATAGCTTAGTTTTTGCTTCTTTAAAAGATGTGCTGAGTATATGTTTATTTTTTAACATACAAGTATCTATTATTTCTTGGTCACTATACAAGTTATTATTCTCAACTTCAATCTGTGTAATATTCCAAACAGGCATAATCATTATAATACCTGCTGCTAAAACAAAGAGTATCGTAATATATAGTTTCTTCTTTAGTTTATCCCTATTATGGTTTTTCACACCTACTACTCCTTCTCTTGTATAGAGGCCCCTAGACTTCTTAAATCTAACGCAATATCTTGATATCCTCTTTGTATATGATGAATATTTTCTACAACGGTGTCCCCTTGTGCTCCTAACCCTGCTAAAACCAGTGCTGCTCCTCCTCTAAGATCTTCGGCATAAACATTTGTTCCCATTAAAAAAGGGGTGGATTTTATAATAGCTATTTTCCCTTCAATGTTTATGTTAGCACCCATTCTTATTAGTTCATAAGCTGCTTTAAATCTTGCTTCAAATAAATTCTCTTTAATAATACTCATCTCGCCACAGGTACATAGAAGTGCCATCATCTGAGACTGCATGTCAGTCGGATACCCTGGATATGGCTCAGTTGTTATATTAACACCTTTTAACTTTTTAGGGGAAATGAGCGTTATCCTGTCAGTTTCTTCAATAATCGTACACCCAGTTTCTTCAAGCTTTGATGTAATTGCCCTTAAATGATCCGGCCTTACATCCTTTAAAGTAATTGTCCCTCTTGTAATAGCAGCCGCCACCAAGTAGGTGCCTGCAATGATCCTATCTGGAATCACCTTATAGGCCACTGAATGCAGCTTTTTTACCCCTTGAATGTATATTGTCTCTGTCCCTGCTCCAGATATCTTAGCACCAGAAGCATTAAGGTAGTTTTGTAAATCTACTATTTCTGGTTCTCGTGCCGTATTATAAATAATGGTATCCCCTGTTGCTAAGGTAGCTGCTAACATAATGTTTTCTGTTGCACCTACACTTGGAAAATCGAGATGAATTTTAGCGCCTTGAAGGTGTGGACTCTTGCAAATAATAAAACCGTGCTCTTCAGTAACCGTAATACCCATTTTTTTAAAAGCACTCAAATGTAAGTCTATCGGTCTTGCCCCTAGAGGGCATCCTCCTGGATAGCTAATTCTAGCTTTTCCAAACTTTCCTATTATAGCACCTAATAATATAATAGAAGAGCGCATTTTTCTTACTAGTTGTTCGGGTATGTCATAACTCTTTATTGTACTAGTATCTATAATCAATGTTTTATTATCCCACTTAATATTGCAGCCTAATTGTCTTAAAATTTCTAACATCGTCTCAACATCCTCAATCTTCGGACAGTTGTAAAGATGTGTTGTCTCTCCACTTAATATGGTTGCTGCTATAATTGGCAGAACTGCATTTTTGCTGGCATCTATACGCAATTCACCTTCTAGACGCTCACCTCCATGAATAATGTATTTACTCATTTAAGAGCACCTCCTGAAATAGGTAAGCTTCTATAAAACCATTTTATTCCTTTAAGTGGAAATTTGTTACATATTACTTATTAACCTTTTGGATATTGGAATTTGTAGATATATTTAAGAGTACGCCTAGTGTTCCTAATAAAACCGCAAGTGCTGTCCCACCATAACTTACAAGCGGCAGCTGCATACCTGTAGTAGGAATAGTGTTAGTATTTACTGAGACATTAATAAGTACCTGTATGCCTACCATAGTCGATATACCTGTTGCCACTAAAGACCCAAAATAATCTGAGGCCTGCACGGCTATGATAAGCCCTCTTATTACTAAAATACTGTACCCAATAAGCAATATAACCGCTCCTACAAGTCCTAACTCTTCACAGATGACAGCAAATATAATGTCATTATGAGGTTCTGGTAAAAAACCTTGCTTTTGAATACCCCTTCCCAGCCCCACACCAAATATGCCGCCTGAACCCACTGCATAAAGAGATTGTATAGGCTGATAGCCTTTGTCAACAGGATCTAGCCACGGATTTTTCCATACTCTGATGCGATCCAATCGATAAGGCTTTAATATGTCTTTAACGATAGGTATATTAAGTTCTTGCTCTGGCTCAGTTGACATGGCCAAATAATAAATCCCACCAGCCAGACCAAAACCGATTATTCCAAGTATCATATAATACCATATCCTTGAACTAGCTACAAATATAATCATAATCCCTATAAAAAAAATAACAATTGCCGAACTGAGATTTTCAATGGCTACAATACCCGTTGGTAAAAGTACAAGCCCCCATGCTCTCACTATGTACTTAAATTGATTCATTTCTTTTCTATGTTTAATAATATATGCTGAAAGCATAATAACCACACCTATTTTGGCTATTTCTGACGGCTGAAACTGTGTAAACCCTAAGTCAATCCACCGTGTTGCGCCATTGATTGTTTTACCAATAAACATAACACTAATTGATAGTCCTAGACTTACGATATAGAGTGTTGTTGCCAAAAACATATTCGACAATATACGGTAGTTAAATTTAAAAGCTACTCCCAGCATAATGACAACACCTATTATACCTATTGTCAGCTGTTTGATTGCGAAAGAAGCCGGCTGACTTCCTTTAATAGTTGCATAATAAAAGCTTGCACTATAGACCATAATAATGCCAAATCCTACGATTAATAATATAATCCCTAACAAAATCATATCCGGTGTATTTTTAGATGATTTTTTTCTCTTCTTTGTAAGGTTCGTCTCTGCTCCTGTAGCCATTGTTCTCACCCTTCCAAATGATTTACTATTTCTTTGAACAGATCTCCTCGTTGTTCATAACTTTCAAACATATCCCAGCTTGCACAGGCCGGTGACAAAAGTATACATTCTCCGCTTTGGCTCTCTGTGTATGCTGTGATAATAGCCTGTTCAAACGTATCAAAACCAGTTATCTCCGTATATCCCTCTTCTAGACATTCTGTTACAATCTGCTGTTTTGTTTCACCAATAACATATACCTTTTTAACTCGGCCATGAAATAATTTAATCCAGTCCTTAAATGTCGTGTTTTTGTCCATCCCTCCAGCAATGAGACGAATAGGCTTTTGAAGCACGCTAAGACCTGTCAATCCCGCAATAGCCGCATCTGTGTTTGTTGCTTTGGAATCATTAAAAAAGTCTATCCCTCTTTTCGTTGCCACATATTCTGTTCTATGGGCAACGCCTTTAAAAGCTGTTAAGCTGCTCTTTATGTGATATAGGGGCACGCCAAATGCAGTGGTAATAGCCACTGCTGCTAAAGCATTTTCTATGTTATGGCTTCCTTTTATCTTAAGATCTTCTACAGAACATATTAACTGTTCTTCTCCACTCATATTTTCAAACAGACTATTTTCTTTAACATAAGCACCTTTGTCTGGCCTATGGGTAAGAGAAAATGTGATACACTGACCTTTTGTCTTGAGTTTCGCTTCTTCAAAATAGGCATCTCTAGGATTTAAAATACAGAAGTCAGATGCCTGCTGATTTTTAAATATATTATATTTGCATGCGCAATAATTCTCCATCGTATGATGTCTATTAAGGTGGTCTGGGGTTATATTGAGTATGGCACTGACAACCGGATGAAATGACTTGATGGTTTCTAACTGAAAACTACTGACCTCTGCTACAATGACCCCTTCAGCCGAAACAGACAAGACATCTTCGCTAAAGGCCCTTCCTATATTACCTACCACATAAGTTTCAGGATTATAGCTCTTTAAAATTTCTCCTACCAACGTAGTTGTTGTTGTCTTGCCATTTGTTCCTGTAATAGCTATAATCGGTGCTTTGCAGAATCGGGATGCAAATTCAAATTCACCTATAACCTCTATTTTGCTATCATAGGCTTTCTCAATAATAGGTGTTTCTAAAGAAATGCCCGGACTCACTATAACTAGGTCAAATAAGTGAACAGGGGCCTCTTCTCCTAAAAAGAACTGGACGCCAGACTCTTTCATATCGTTTATCTCATTTTTTCCAGAGACATCCCATTTTTCATAAGGTTTGCCATCGTAGACAGATACCTTAGCCCCTCGGCTAAGTGCCAGCTTAGCTGCTCCTATACCACTTCTGGCGCACCCTACTATTAAAATATTACTGTCTTTAATATCCATTATTTACCTCCAAAATTATAAAGCGATAAGCCCTAATAAACACATAATAGCTGTTACAACACAAAAGACGGTAACAACCTTTGTTTCAGGCCATCCGCTTAATTCGAAATGATGGTGAATCGGTGCCATTTTAAATAATCTTTTTTTAGTCTTTTTAAAATAAGCTACTTGCAAGATGACCGAAACATTCTCAATGACATAAACGATACCTACTATCAAAATAAATAACGGCATCTTCATGACAAAGGCTGTAGATATGACAAAACCTCCTAGAGCAAGAGATCCTGTATCCCCCATAAACACTTTTGCTGGATAGCTGTTAAACAGTAAAAAACCAAGTAAACTTCCGACTGCCGCTGCCGCTATAGGTAAAACGTTACTATAGGCCGCCCAGGCAATAGCTGCAAAATACGTTGCTACTAATACTGTTACTCCTGAGGCTAACCCATCCAGACCGTCTGTTAGGTTCACAGCATTTACAACGCCTATGACTGCTACCACTAAGAATGGCCAAAACAATATCCCAAGTTCTAACTCCTTACCGTCACTAAAAGGCAGAATAATGCTTGTATTTAATCTTAAATAATATCTTAACAGACATGCCAAAACAAAGGTCACCATCATCTGAGCGATAATCTTCTGGGAAGCTGTAAGTCCCAGTGAGCGCCTTTTTACAATCTTGATATAATCATCTATAAAACCGATTAGACCAAAAGACACTGTTACGAAAAGTATAATCTGAAGTTCTTTATTACCAATAACAAATAATAAGCTTGTAAGCACCATACTTGTCAGAATAATAATCCCTCCCATAGTAGGTGTTCCTGACTTTTTAAGATGACTATTGGGGCCATCTTGCCGTATATTTTGCCCGAATTTCAGCTTTTGTAATAAAGGGATTACAAAAGGGCTTATTACAATATTAAGAAAAAACGCTATTAAAACCGCATATAATGCCTCATTGTTCATCGCCATTCACCTTTCCTGCCTCTTCTACCATCTGTTCGAAATGCATACCTCTGGATGCTTTAAATAGAACAGTATCTCCCGAATGTAATATATTTTTCATATCCTGTAGAAACGCCTCTTTTGTCGCATAATATAAGATTTTAGTACAAGAAGTCATCTGGCGTGCACCTTCATAAATATGCTTTGCCAACTCTCCAACAGCACACAATACATCGATTTGTACTTGGCATGCAAATCTACCAACTTCTTCATGTAAATTTTTAGCATGCTCACCCATTTCAAACATATCACCTAATACAGCTATTTTTCGATTGGCATCAGGATAACTTTGTAATACCTTTAAAGCCGCATACATAGAATCAGTACTTGCATTATAGGTATCATCCATAACTGTTATGCCATTATCATAGACTTGAATATGCATCCTCATCTTAGTTGGTCTATAAGTCTCTATGCCTGCTAAAACCTCAGTTTTTGTGAGCCCCAGGTGTTCAGCTATTGCTATAGCTGCCAAGGTATTGTATACCATATGTTCACCTAACCCTTCAACTGATAGGTTGTAGTGGTGTTGAGGAGTAACAATATCGGCTGTTGTGCTCTGCTTGCCACCAACTATATTTTTTGCATAGTATGGATACTGTGGCGACAGGCCATATTTCAACGTTTCAAAAGATATCTGATTCATTTGACCCAATAAATCATTATCCCCATTAATAATGAGTACTCCATTTGTATCAAGACCGTCTAATATTTCAAGCTTAGCTTGTAGGATTCCCGCCCTACTCCCTAAATACTCTATATGTGAAGTGCCAATGTTGGTAATAACAGCAATCTGTGGGGTAGCTGCCAAACTTAATTTATGGATTTCTCCAAAATGATTCATTCCTAACTCCACAACTGCTACCTCGTGATGTTTTTCGAGTTTAAACAGAGTAAGAGGAAGTCCTATTTCATTATTATAATTCCCCTCCGTCTTATGGACTTTAAATTTAGCACTTAAAACTGCCGCAATGATTTCTTTCGTACTTGTCTTTCCTACACTGCCCGTGATACCTATTACAGGAATCTTAAAAAGACTTCTATAATATTGAGCTAAATCCAAAAGTGCCTTTTTTGTATCTCTGACATAAATAGTACATAATCTGTCATCTTCAATTGACCGCTCTTCTGTAAGTACCGCTATTGCCCCTTGGTCAAAAACTTTATTAATAAATTGATGCCCATCAAATCTTTCACCCTTCAAAGGAATAAATAAACTTTGCTTATCTATTTGACGTGAATCTATGGTGATAGACTGAACAATCCCATTATGAAGTCTAAGTGAATTAAGGCACTCTCCATCAACAGCCTTAAGAATATCTTGTAATTCTAGTTCCATTACATTTCCTCCTGCATGTAGGCCTTAACCACTTCTGAATCATCAAAATGTATGATTCTATCTTTTAGTATTTGATAATTCTCATGACCTTTCCCTGCAACAAGTACAACATCTCCTTCTTGGGCTTCTTTTAATGCCAAAAGGATAGCTTTTTCCCTATCTTCTATTTTAACATAAGCGGAATCCAATCTCTTGACCCCTATTTCTATTTCATCTATGATTTGTGTGGGTGATTCACTTCTTGGATTATCTGAGGTAATAATCACTTTATCTGAATATTTGGCAGCTATTTCCCCCATCATGGGTCTTTTAGTTTTGTCCCTGTCACCGCCACATCCAAACACTGTAATCACTTTATTTTGAGCAAACTGGCTGATAGTTGAAAGCACATTTTCAAGACCGTCTGGGGTGTGGGCATAATCTACAAGAACACTATAGCCTTTAGATGATACAAAAGACTGCACCCTCCCTGGAACACCTTTTACCTGTGAAAGTGCTGTAACAATGTGATCCATAGGTATATCAAGAGAGCAGGCTGCCGCTATCACTGCTAAAGTATTATAGACTGTAAATTTACCTGGAATAGGTACCTTAACCTGATAACTTCCTTTCGGACACAGCAAGGTATATTCAACACCTGATGAAGTAATTTTCACATCTGAGGCTTTATAGTCTGCCTGCTCCTCTATACCATAAGTGATAATTTTACAAGTTGCTTCTTTAATCATCTCCGCTCCATACTCACTATCCTTATTAATAATACCTTCCTTACATAATTTAAATAATTTTGCCTTGGCATGGGCATAATTTTCCATATTTTTATGAAAATCCAAGTGATCTTGAGTTAAATTGGTAAATATTCCCACTTCAAAGTTTGAACCATCTACTCTGTTTAAATCTAAAGCATGAGATGACACTTCCATGATCGCATACTCTACTTCATGCTCCACCATTTTATGAAAAATAGCCTGTAAGTCCAAAGATTCTGGTGTAGTACGTTCTGCCTTTAAAACCATTTCGCCTATTCTGTTTTCAATTGTTCCTATAATACCAATTGTTTTTTGATAACTTTCAAGAATCTGCCCTAATAAATAGGTGATACTGGTTTTTCCGTTTGTGCCTGTCACTCCAACTAAATTTAAGTTTTGTGAAGGATATTTAAACATATTATTGGCAATAACAGCCATGGCACTTCTTGTATTCACCACTTGGATAATGGCAATATCTTGTCTGTCGCACTTTACACCTTTCTGAACTACCAGTGCTTTCACACCATTTTCAATGGCAGCATCAATGAACTGATGTCCATCTGTTTTAAATCCCTCTATAGCAATAAACAACCCACTTTTTGTCTTGATACGTGAGTCATAAATAACATTGTCAATTTCCGCTTCTAAATCTCCACGAATACATTCATATTGTAACCCAACTACCAGATCTTTTAGCTTCATGGTAACCCTCCTCATTATATTTCCTAGTTATTATATCACGAGTTCTGCATATTAAAAAGTCATCTATTCTGTATATAATATAATTTTACTTGTTTTGTTAATGATTTCACTTGCTGATGGAAACTGTGCCTTGACCCTATCACCATTCCCCTCTATCTGAATGATAATTTGTTGCTTTTGTGCAAGTGCTTTAGCTTCTCCTACTTTCATATTTTCGAACTGTGGCACACTTATAGTTCTAACCTCATCTAATGTCAGTTCCTTTTCATTATAAACAGGTTCAATCTTTAAATAAGGCAACGCATTTGCAAGTACTTCTTTCATAACCGGCCCTGCCACTGTCCCACCATAGTATACGCCCTGTGGTTCATCAATGATAACAAGTCCCATAATAACAGGGTTTTCCGCTGGTGCAAAAGCTAAAAATGATGCAATGTATTTCCCTGAACCCCTGGGTAATTTTTGAGAAGTAGCTGTCTTACCTCCAATTCTATAGCCAGGTATGTAGCTTTTATTGCCTGTTCCATCAGATACCACACTTTCTAATATCTTTTTTAATCGCTCACTGGTAGCCTCTTTTATAATTTGTTTACCCTTTTCGTACTGAAAGACTTCAAGGATATTACCTGCATCATCAATAATTTCTTTACCAAAGTGAGGCGTTACCATATATCCCCCATTAACAAGTGCCGCTGCTCCTGTTAAAAGCTGCATCGGTGTGATTTGAAAAGATTGACCAAACGACATTGTTGCAAGCTCTACAGGACCTATATTATTTTTATTATGTAATATACCAATTGCCTCTCCTGGCAAATCTATGTTGGTTTTAGATTTGAAGCCATATTTAATCATTGCATCATAAAATTTATTAGCACCTACCCGCTCTGCCACATCCATAAATACTGGATTGCAGGAGTTTTGAACTCCCTCTACAAAATTTTGAGTTCCATGAGACCTCGGACTTCTCCAGCATTTTATAGTTCTACCCGCTACGACCCTGCTACCCCCACAATTAAAAGTGCTTTCTTCTGTTACGACATTTTCTTCAAGGCCAATCGCTGAAGTGAAAATTTTAAAGGTAGACCCAGGTTCATACGTATCATTAATTGTGAAATTCCTCCACATCTGATTGAGGTATTCTTGCTGTTCTTTTTGAGTATACGCCGTCCAGTTAGCAGCAATTTCTTCATTGTTAATCTGAAAAGGTTCATTAAGATCAAAATCCGGTTTATTTGCTAAGGCGTAAATTTCTCCATTTTGAGGGTTGAGCAATATAATAGCACCACGCTTGGCACCTTTCATCTGGACAACTTTTTCTAAGGCTTGTTCAGCATACTGCTGTAAAGTCGTATCCATAGTTGTTACCAAATGGTTGCCATTACTAGGGTCGATTCTTATTTCTGCAACCTCCTCTCTTCTTTCTCCTTTACCATCTGTACCCATTAAAATCTTGCCTGGACTTCCTTTAAGATAGGTATCATATTTCACTTCAAGTCCTACAATGCCTTGATTATCTTTTCCTACAAATCCAATAGTATGTGAGGCTAGGTTATGATAAGGATAAAATCTTTTTGAATCTTCATCCACCTTTACCCCTGATAAATTAAGTTGGCGTATCTGATCTGCAACTTGTTTGTCTACCTTCGTCGCAATGCGTTCAAAAGCCACTTTTTTCGTAACTTTCTTATAAACCATATCGTATTCCAGCTGAAGCTGTTCTGCCAATATTTTTGCAACTGATTCTGCATCTTTTATTTGAGCATTCACAACACCTATCGTCGCCACTGACCCACTTTGAGCAAGAATATCTAGATTCCTATCATAAATAATCCCCCTAGTAGGTGCAATGAGCCTGTCTCTTGTATGCTGCTCTAGCGCTTTATCCTGAAGGGATTTCCCTTCTATAATCTGTACATAACCTAACCTAAAAGCTATACCTAAAACTGCAAACGCAAAGCAAATAATCAAAGTAAGTATTCTTTTTTTTATCCCGATAGAGACTTCCTTTTGCATCTTAAAATCTCCTCCTTTAAAAGTTGTCTTACCTAAATTGTATTTTAAAGGAGGAGTCATTATTCACATTATTCAGATGTTTGGACAATTATCCTGCTATTTTTTTCTACTTTATGCCCCGCACTTGGAACTTGAGTAATTATAGTGCCATTGCCGTTTCCTTCTACAACAAATCCCGCGCCTACTAGAAGTTTTGCTTCTTCTAGTGTAAGTCCTTGTAAACTAGGGGTTTCTATCAAATCACCCGGTGCTTCTGTCTGCATATAGAGCTTAACTACAGATGCTTTAGGAAGCTGTGTACCTTCATTTGGGTATTGTCTAATAACTTTTTTACCAACTCCGATAATTTCATATTTAAGATGCTCTGCAGTTAAAAGTTCACTCGCATTATAAATATCTTTGTCTACAACTTGAGGTACTTTGCTCAGTTGTTCATCTTTTGTCACTTTACTGTCATTCAGCTCTATTTCCAGGTAAGGCAAAATATTCGCCATCATTTCTTGAAAAACTCTTGAAGGAACACCTGAGTGTTCAGGTATTTCATCAAATACTATGAGACCTACAACTTGTGGGTTGCTAATAGGAGCATAGCCTATGAATGATAAAATATACTTTTCATCCTCCCGCGGCAATTTTTGTGCAGTACCTGTCTTTCCGCCTATACTATAGCCATTTACACTGGCATTTACGCCGGTTCCGGTGTCCACAACTTTTTGTAAATACTGTGTTACTTTTCTTGAGGTCTCTTCTGAAATAACCTGTTTACGTAGAGTAGGCTTATTACGATAGAGATTTTCATTATTGTCATCAATCATACTTGATACAACATACGGCTGCAATAAATAACCTCCATTAATTAAGGAAGAAAAAGCTGTAATGAGCTGTATAGGTGTACATGTAAAACCTTGGCCTATGGAATAGGTTGCTTTTTCTATCGTTCCAAGCTTTTGATGCAGTAATCCCTTTTCTTCACCTGGTAGCTGAATATTAGTAGGACTTCCAAATCCATATAAATCCATATACTTTAAAAATGTCTCTGAAGACAGTGTGCTTCCAATCTCAATCATTCCTACGTTACATGAATTAGCAAGAACTTCTTCTAAAGTTTGCTCTCCATGTCCCTCTCGTTTCCAACACTTAATAGGTTTTTGTCCTTCCATCACAACTTTGGATCCAGTACATAAGTATTTGTGTTCTGGGTCTATACTACTCTCATCCAATGCTGCTGCTACCAAAAGTGGTTTAAAGGTTGACCCTGGCTCATAAGTAGCTTGTATATTATAATTTTTCCACGCATCATTGAGTCTTTTTGTTTTCTCAGCATCACTCAAAGCCCCCCATACTGCTTTCCCCAATTGATTTTCCAAAACATTATAGTCATTGGGATTAAAGCTTGGATACGAAAACATACTATAAATTTCACCCGTAGTAGGATTCATAATGATTGCTGATGCATTGATAGGTTTATATTCCTCAATATATTTTTTCATTGTAGTCTCTACATACTGTTGAATAACCTCATCAATCGTCAAAACAACCTTGGATCCATCTGCCGCTGGTTTGATTTCTGTTGTTACAATCTGCTCATCTTGTAACTGAGAAAATATTCTGCCTGGTCTGCCTAGAAGGTCCTCATTATATTGCTGTTCTATGCCATACTGACCTTGACCATTTTTATTATAAAAACCTATAAGTTGAGCAGCGAACTCTCCTTTAGGATATTTCCTTGTAAAACTTTCTTCAAATGAAACCCCCTTTAAAGAAGTGCCATTAATTTTGTTTTGCTTTAATAAATTGACCTTTTCATCTTCCAAATTTTTAACAAGAACGCTATACCTTAAATGAGGCTTAGCCTCAACAAACTCTTTGATAGCCGCCTCTGACTGATTAGTTTGTTCTGCTAATGCTTTATAAATACTATTTCTCTCCTGTTCTCCCAAAGCCAATATGACCTTTGGGTCTAAAATAACATTGGAAGACAATACGCTGGTTACAATCGTTTTAGAATTTCTATCAACAATAGCTCCTCTTTGCGGATTAATGGCTCCTTCTTTTCCAATCATACGATTTAAAACTTCTTTTTGATACTCTTCTCCATTTTGTAGTTTAATATCTGTGATACGATAGGCCATCAAAATCATACTGCTCAAAAAAAAGAATCCTATAAAAAACACACGCCTATGCAGGCGTTGTTTTGATAATACTGAATATTTTTTTTTATTTTTATCTGATTGTTTCATCTATACACTCCATTTACTTATCATATATAGTATGACTTTGTTTAGGCAATTGTATATATACAATTTGATGAGGCAGAGGTTCTGCCATCCCTAACTCTGCAGAAGCTCTGTCTCTTATATAATCCAGGTTAAGCTTCTCAGATATACGCGACTCTGTAAAACTGATTGTGCTTTTTAATTCTCTCATCTCACTTTTTATACTCTGTAGTTCTCCTTGTCTGGTAATTAGAGAAGAATACATGAAAATATAAAGATATGCACATATAAACACACTCATGCCACATAGGCTTAATTTAAATCCAAAAACAATATCTACTTTTTTCCGTGGTTCAACAACTGGTTTATAATCGGGTTCAATACTTGGCCTCGGCAGTGGTTGATAATAATCTCTGGCTGCACTGCCATACTGATAAATAGATTTTTTTTGCATATCTTGTGGCATGAACTATTCCCCCTCGTTATAATTTTTCAATAATTCTTAGCTTAGCACTTCTTGATCTAGGATTTCTTTCTACTTCCTCATCTGACGGCAATATAGGCTTTTTAGAGATTATTTTTACTTTTGGAGTCTGTCCACATATACAAATCGGAAAATTCTTAGAACAAGTGCAAGGGTCTTCAAGCTTTTTAAAAGCATGTTTAACAATCCTGTCTTCTAATGAGTGAAAAGTAATGATACATAACCTGCCTCCAGAATGCAGTCTTTCAACCACTTGAAAAATGGTAGGTTCAATAATCTCTAATTCTCTATTCACAGCAATTCTAATGGCTTGAAATGTTCTTTTTGCTGGATGCGGACCATCTTTTCTGGCTGCAAGGGGTATAGCCCCTTTAATAACCTCCACTAACTCATAGGTCGTATGAATAGGACTAATTTCCCTTCTCTTAACTATGAACTCTGCTATACGCTTAGCCCATCTTTCTTCTCCATAATTTTTAATAATATCAAACAATTCCTTTTCTGCTAAATGATTGACAACTTCATAAGCTGTATACGTATCTTCTTGGTTCATACGCATATCTAAAGGTGCATCGTGCATATAAGAAAACCCTCTTATGGGTTCATCTAATTGATGAGAAGAAACCCCAAGGTCTATTAACATACCATCTATTTTTTCAATATCTAAACAATCTAAAACGCTGCTTATAGACTCAAAATTACTATTTACAATTGAAACCTTTGGACTCACCTGTGAAAGTCTTTCTTTTGAAACTGACAAGGCGTTTTTGTCTTGATCAATCCCTATAAACTGACCTTTCTCCGAAAGGTATTTACAAACTTCACTAGCATGTCCAGCTCCTCCTAAAGTACCATCTACATAAATACCATTGGACTTAATATTTAATCCCTCTATACATTCATTTAGTAAAACTGATATATGTTCAAATTTCATTTTTATCTCCTCTATATGCCTAACTCTTCCATTTGCTCTGCAAGAGTTTCTGCACTAAATTCTTCTTCATTATAGTGATTCCACTTATGAATACTCCATACTTCGATTCTGCTACTCATACCTATAAATACTATGTCTTTTTCAATCTCAGAATATACTCTCAAGTTGTTAGGAATGAGTATCCTTCCTTGCTTGTCTATATTACACTCTATAGCTCCTGATAAAAAGAAACGAACAAATTTTCTTGCATTGGTATTGGTCAGTGGGAGTTGTTTAAGCTTTTGTTCAAAGACAGACCATTCTGAGAGCGGATAAATAAATAAACATCCATCCAATCCTTTAGTAAGAACAAAGATATCTCCTAGTTGCTCTCTATATTTAGAAGGCACGATAACCCTTCCCTTTTCATCCAGATTATGTCTGTATTCTCCTATGAACATACCACTTCACCCCACTTCTACCCACTTACTACCATTTTATGCCTTAACAGCATAAAATTCAAGCTAAATTTAAATAATTATTTATTATTTAATACACTAAAAAGAGCTAACACATTGTCGTGTTAGCTCTTTCGATACAGGTACTAGTTATTGCTAAGATTTCTGTAGTATTTAACAATTTCTTTATCTAGCTTTAAACTAAGTTTATAAGCGGATTTAGCATTATATCTAGAAACACCAGTTGTCCCTAAAATCTTGTTGAGATTTTCCTGCATACACAAAATATTTTTCTTCATATCTTTCATATCAAATCCCCCTTAATAAATAAGCAAACAAGAAAACAAAATAATCTATATATTTAGTATTATAATAGCTTATTTGGAAGAAATCAACAATTATTCTTATTTTTTGGATAATTTATTCTTTGTTTGAAGCCTTTCGACAGATATAAATACCAATTATTCCCATAATTATGGATAAAATGGCAACAAC
>JARBTY010000289.1 GCA_029239935.1 Clostridia bacterium
AATTTTGCTATTATCAATTATTAATTCACTGACAGTTATGCTGATTTTAAGCAGTATTGCAGTGTGGTCTATGCTGGGTATACAAAAGTCATACTTAGGAGAATTTGAGGGGACTATCAGAAAGGATTTTGATAATCTTATTACAACGCAGGTACAAAGTGCAGTGAGTTTAATACAGGGTTATTATGAAACCTACCAAAAAGGTGAAATAACCTTAGAGGAAGCTAAAGAACGCTCGGCATCGGCGGTCAGGAATCTGAGTTATGGGCAGGATGGCTATTTTTGGGTGGATACTTATGAAGGGGTTAATGTTGTTCTTTTAGGCAATGAGACAGAGGGCACAAATCGGCTGGAAAGTAAGGATGAACATGGGAATTATTTTATTAAAGAAATGATTAAAAACGGCAGAGAGGCAGAAGGTGGCTTTACAAATTATTATTTTACAAAAAAAGGCGGCACTACAACTATGCCCAAAAGATCTTATACCCTGGCTTTTGAACCTTTTGAATGGGTTATTGGAACGGGCAATTATATTGATGATATTGATAGTATTGTAGAAAATGAAAAAAAAGAGATTACAGAAGCTGTAGCACAAAAAATACTCTTATTACAGGTGGTATCAGGGATATTAGCCATTGTATTTGGCATGATATCTTATATTATAGGCAAAAAGATTTCAAAACCTATCGAGGATGCTTCACAAATTATCAAGCAATTATCTCTAGGGAACTTTATTGTTGAATTGCCGAACAAATATTTAAAGAAAAAAGATGAGATTGGCCTCATGGCCCATTCGCTACAAGATATGATTGCGGCGGTACAGCAGATGATCGGAGCTGTCATTGAAGAAGCAGCCTCCTCTAGGCAAATCATTGAGAGGTTAAGTAAAGAAATACATAGTTTACAAAATGAATTCAAAGAGATTGCACAGGAAACTAATCAATTATTAACAGGTATGGAGCAGACAGCGGCCGCTGCTGAAGAAATGAGTGCAACTTCTAATGAAATAGAGATAGCTACGGGTACGGTAGCTGAAAAGTCACAGGATGGTGCAAGAGCTGCCAGTAACATGGTCATGAGAGCCAATGAAATCAGAAGTGGTATGACTACCTCTCAGAAGAGCGCACTAGAGATGATGGAAGAAACCACAAAAATGTTAGAAAAGTCAATCGAAGAATCAAAGGCAGTCAATGAGATTACAGTTTTATCAGATGCCATCCTGCAAATTGCATCACAAACTAATTTGCTTGCGCTGAATGCGGCGATTGAAGCAGCCAGAGCTGGTGAGGCCGGGAAGGGTTTTGCAGTAGTGGCTACAGAAATTAGGCAACTTGCGGAGAACTCTACTAGTACAGTTAGTCAAATACAAGCCACTGCTGAAATTATAAAAAATGCTGTTACTCACTTGTCCGAAAGCGCGTATAAACTATCAGCATTTGTAGCTCATGAAGTAAAGAAAGATTATGACATAATGATTGAGGCAACCGGACAATATCATCAGGATGCAGATAGTATTGATCAAATGGTATCTGACTTTAGTGCCACTTCGCAGCAGCTGCTGGCATCTATACAAGATGTGACAAAAGCCATAGACAGTATTACAGAGGCCAGTGTTGAGGGGGCAGAAAGAACAACTGTTATAGCAGGCAAATCCAATACCTCACTGGAAAAAGCAAATGAGATTGTTGAACTGCTGACAAAAGTTAAGGGGAAAACTGAAAGTTTATCTAAAGCGGTTGCTCGATTTAAGATAAGTTAGCTAATCTATATTTTTAAGGCAAGACTTGTAACCTTTTGTCCATCATAACATACTATATAGCATAACCATTTTGAAAGGAGTGTTTAGTATGGGAAATAGATATTGCGAACCTTGCCGTCCTGCATGCAAACCTTGCCGTCCTGTATGCAAACCTTGTAGACCTTGTAAATCTTCATGCAAACCAAGATGTCATAGTTATGACTATGATGAAAGTTACGGTGATAGTCAAGACGTAGTTGTAGAGATTCTGGCAGAGATTCAGGCACAGCTTCAGCTCCAAGCACAGCTTCAAGCACAATTCCAGGCACAGTTTCAAGCGCAGATTCAGGCTCAAGGCCAAACTACAAGTGATGTAGAAGATACCACAATCACTAATACCAACGATAATAATATAAGCTTTTTAACGATTAATATACCAGCACTATAGCAGCATACTATAGTAAAAGTAATCTAGAAGTTTTACTCAATGGGCCTTTTCTGTACATAAGATGGACGAGCTTCCAATTTTTGTGCAGAAAAGGAGTTTTTGTATAGGATAGAAAATAATATCAAATTGTATAAAAATAGGTGGTCAGAAAAGAGGTGTTAGTAATTAATGGCTAATAAAATACACCCAGTGAGAATAAACGGGGTAAAATCAGAAGCGGAGATTGTAGAGGTTATAACAAGGGTAAGAACGGCTATAGATAGATTAGTAGGGCAGACTGAGGCGACAGGCCGTGGACCTTCGGTATTGGATGGCTTATTACTGCTTATGACTAAAACAAGTTTGGCACTACTAGATACGGCTATTGAGGCAGGGGAAAATGGCAAGCTTAACCAAGGGTTTGATATAGTTAGTAAGTCTCAGGAAACGCTCGATAAAATAAAAAGTGCCAATGAGGTAATGAAAAGCGCACTTGACGCAATAAATGCAAATTCAGGGCAATTAACTGAAGTTGTAACAGAGGCTCTGACAGGCGCAGTAAAAGAGCTCGTTGATGCTGGCGATAAGGATAAAGAAGAATAAATCAAGATTTTTTAGCAAACACCTATTCTATTTATAGTTCATACTATAATAGAATAGGTGTTTTTGTGTTTATAACGCTATTTATTATATTTATTCTTCACTGGGGCATGATAAAATAAGAATGCAGAGAATAGGTTTAACTGGGAGGATGTGAGTTGTGGGGAAAATCTTAAGATTAATTTTTGGCAGAGCTTTTTTAGTAGGGGCATCTATAGCTGTTCAAATGGCTGCTCTTATTATGATTATTTGGGGATTTAGTGATTATTTTGTTTATTTCTATTTTGGGTGTATGCTGCTCAGTATGATAGCCGTTTTAGGTATTATTAATGATAAAAGTAACCCAGCTTACAAAATAGCAACTATTATTCCTATTTTGATATTTCCAATATTTGGAGGACTTTTTTATCTGATTTTTGCAGGCAATAGAACTGGTAAAAGAACAGAAAGAGAAATGCAGCGCATCAGAGAAAAAGTACAGACCCTCTATAGACAGGATACACAAGTTTTGGAAAAAATTGAGAAACACGATAAAGGGGCTGCTAATCAGGCGAGATATATAGAAAAGTTTTCTTTTTTTCCAGTTTCCGAAAATACAGAAACAGAATATCTTACGCCGGGAGAAATAAAATTCATAAGGTTAAAAGAGGAGCTAAGGAAGGCTAAAGACTATATTTTTCTAGAATATTTCATTATTGAGGAAGGCCAAATGTGGCAGGCGGTTTTGGATATTTTGATTCAAAAAGTTGAACAGGGAGTGGATGTACG
>JARBTY010000290.1 GCA_029239935.1 Clostridia bacterium
TTGGCAAGGAACATCACGACTGCTGTTTTGTAAGCTTCTATTTCATCTTTTGAAAGTTCTTCATTTGCTAAACCTTTTGCAAAAATCTCTTCAAGTTCTTTGGCCTCTACCATTTTGTAAGGTACATACTCAAGTCCATGATCTGATGTGAGGCATCCCATACTATGGAAAAATTCTACTCTGCTCTCAAGCGCTTTTAATAAGCTGTCAACAGAATCAATAGCCACACCGCTTACATCAGCTAATTTTTCAATATATTCTTTAAACGTAGGTTTTTCAATATTAACAGCTGGGTCTGGTCTGAAAGCTGGTAAAACTTTTACTTTGCAAGTTTCATCTGCTTTAATCTGTGCATGGTATTCAAGAGAATCTATCGGATCATCTGTCGTACAGATCAGTTTGACATTGGATTTCTCAATAATCCCTCTTGCTGACATATCCTCTTCTTGTAACTTGGCATTGCAAAGTTCCCATACTTCATCTGCTGTTTTTGCACTTAAAACCCCTTCATATCCAAAATATTTTTTGAGTTCTAGATGTGTCCAGTGGAAAAGTGGGTTACCTATGGCCTTAGTGAGGGTTTCTGCCCATTTATCAAATTTTTCTTTAGGAGTGGAGTCTTTTCCTGTTATATATTTTTCCTCTACACCATTAGAACGAATAGCACGCCATTTGTAGTGGTCTCCTCCAAGCCATACTTCTGAAATGTTTTCATATCTTTTGTTGTCTGCAATCTCTTTAGGATTGATATGGCAGTGGTAATCAATAACTGGCACTTTGGCCGCATGATTGTGATAAAGATACTTAGCTGTTTCTGTTGATAACAAAAAATCTTCTGACATAAATTCTTTCATAGTAAATAACACTCCTTTTGGATTTATAATTTATAAGTCTCCCTAATAAAGAGATCCGTTTCTATTGTGATGATATGGGGTACATTTTTTTCTTCTAATACATCCTTTAGCAGATTAACTGCCGTAGAGCATACGGTCGAAACTTTATTATCTATACTGGTAAGCTGAGGACTTGAGCACTCTGCCAGTATAGAATTATTAAAACCAATTACAGCTATGTCCTCAGGGATTTTAATCTCTTTTTTACGTATAGCTTTTAGGGCGCCTATAGCCAGTAGATCCTCACTTGCAATGACAGAGGAAAATTGCAGTCCCTTGTCAAGCAGCTTTTCTACTACTTCATAAACCTCATTTAAATCATGAGGTACTTTGACTATCAGTTCATTGTCTATACTCCTGTCACATTCCTTGAAGCCTTGTTTAAATCCAGAAAGCTTGGAATGGGAACTAGGGGTATCCACATCATACAGATAAAGTATTTGAGGGGTTCGGTTTTGAATGAGTTTTTTGACCATGTGGCGCATCGCTTGATACTCATCACTTAATACACAATACACATTGGGTTCTCTTATGAGCGCATTGATCATAATGACTGGCAGCTGCTTGGCCGCCTTTTTGATATGAGAGTTATCATCCTTTTCTTTAAAAACCGAACCGATCAGTATGATGGCATCCACCCGCTTATTAATAAGCATCTCTATACTTTTTTTCTTGTTTTCAATTTCTGTTCCGACGCAGCACAAAATAGCATCCAAGCCATTTTGACGCAGGCATTCCTCCAAAACAGAAACGGCTTTTGCATAATAGATATCCGAAACATCTGTGCAGATGACTCCTACCATTTTAATGGAATTAAGTCCAAGTCCCCTTGCAAATATATTGGGGGTATAGCCCATTTCTTCAATCACTGCATTAACCTTGTCCCGTGTCTTTGCACTTACTTTATCATTGCCATTTATTACACGTGAGACAGTAGCTATAGAAACCCCCGCTTTTTGAGCTATATCATATATATTCATTTTACCCTCCGAACGCAAATATCTATTAGCTTACTATATCTCTTAAAGCTCTGTCAATCAGCCTATGCCACTATTTTTATAAGGTTACCCCTTGTTTAAAGATGGCCAAATCTCTGCAGCCTGCTTTTTCAGATTTTGTTTGTGCACCAGACGCTACGGAAAGTACATAGTCGAAAAATTCGTTGCCAAGCGTATCCATCGATACCCCTTCAACTAGCTTGCCTGCATTAAAGTCAATCCAATTGGTTTTTTTGTTATACAGTGCATTGTTGGTAGAAACCTTGATTGTTGGAACTGGTGCCCCAAAAGGTGTTCCCCTGCCTGTTGTAAAGAGTACGATATGAGCACCTGAAAGGGCCAGCGCAGTGGCTGCCACTAGGTCATTACCTGGTGACTCCAAAAGATTAAGTCCTTTAACTGTGAGACGCTCTGCGTAAGCCAGTACGTCTACTACTGGCGCTGTGCCTCCTTTTTGTGTACACCCTAAAGATTTATCCTCTAAAGTAGAGATACCGCCTTTTTTGTTGCCTGGAGATGGGTTTTCATAGATAACTTGGTCATGCTTTTTGTAATAGTTTTTAAACCCATTAATAAGCCCAACTGTAGCATTAAAGATGTCTTCATTGATACAACGGTTCATCAGTATGGTTTCTGCCCCAAACATTTCAGGCACTTCTGTCAGAATGGTGGAACCACCTTTTGAAATCAAGATATCTGAGAATCTTCCTACCAGCGGATTGGCTGTTATACCAGATAAACCATCTGAGCCCCCGCATTTTAGACCAATGATGAGCTCACTGGCATCAACAGCAGTCCTTTTAAATCCTCCAGCATACTCTATCAGTTCTTTCATGATTTCTACGCCATCTTCTATTTCATCTTCAGCACTCTGACATTCGAGGAACTTTACACGTTTAGGGTTATATTCTCCTAATACTTTTTTGAACTCTTCAATATGATTATTTTCACAACCTAAACCTAGCACAAGCACTGCCCCTGCATTAGGATGGTTCACGAGCGCTGCCAAAGCTTTCTGAGTATTGACGTGATCATCTCCCATTTGTGAACATCCATAAGGATGAGGGAATGCCTGAATGCCCTCCACTTTACCCTCAGTATAAACTTCACTTTGCTTGATAATCTGCTGAGCAATGGAATTCACACATCCTACCGTCGGAATAATCCAGACTTCATTACGGATCCCTGTTTTCCCGTCTTCACGGGCATAGCCCATAAATGAAGCATGTTCCTGTGGTTCATTATAAGTCACCTTAGGCTCATAGGTGTATTCTAACACTTCTCCTAAATTAGTCGTTAAGTTATGAACATGAATCCATGAACCTTGCGGAATATCTACTGATGCCTTTCCTATTGGAAAACCATATTTTTGAATCATTTCACCGATTTTGATATCCCTAAGAGCAAACTTATGCCCTTGGGGTATATCTTCTATCAGTGTAACACTTTCCTTTGCCATATCGATTTGCATCCCTTTTGACAGAGGTGTCATCGCAATAGCTACATTATCATTTTCGTGGATTTTGATGTTTTCTAACATATTATTCACCCTCAATCAGTCTTTCCATCTCTTTTCTCATGCCTGCTGCACGAATAGCTGTTAAATACTCTGCTGTAGCTTCTGCAAAC
>JARBTY010000052.1 GCA_029239935.1 Clostridia bacterium
GGCTAAATCAGCACTTGAACAAACTAACGGCGATGTGGTTGAAGCTTTACTTTTTCTAGAGAAAGAACAAAAAATAAAAGATAAGACAGCTTTTGATGCCCCTCCTAAAGGCGGCCAGAAATTCATGTCTTTTATCGAGAAATTAAACGCTATAAGTTTTATTATGAGAAAAAAAGATCGCACGTTTGTGGATGTGCCGCTTTCAGTAGCTATCATTCTTGCAGCATGTACCTTCTATATTTCAATCATTGGCCTTTTGCTAGCACTCTTATTTGGTATTAAAATAGAATTTAAAGGCGAAAATGAAGTAGCTGACAAAATTAATTCTACTATCAATCACATGAATAAGTAGTTGCAGTACAAAGTATTTTCCTTTAAACTATATACAAATTCATTGAGGATGATTAACTCTTGTAGAAAGGAGGGATTGTCATGAAGAAAATCCTTATTATAGAAGATGAATCAAAAATAGCTCGTTTTTTGCAGCTGGAGCTGGAGCATGAAGGTTATGCAGTAGCTATTCGCGGCGATGGCCGCGAGGGTTTACAGGCAGCTCTTGCAGAAGATTATGATCTTATTATACTGGATGTCATGCTTCCCTCCTTAAATGGTATGGAAGTCCTTCGCCGCATCAGGCAGGTCAGTACGATGCCTGTCATTATGCTGACTGCTAAAGATGATATCACGGATAAAGTAATGGGCCTTGATTTGGGCGCCGAAGATTATATGACAAAACCTTTTGCCATCGAAGAACTTTTAGCCAGGATACGGGTTGTCTTTAAGTTTAAAGGCTCCCTCGAATCCTCTTCTCGATCAAAAATCCTTGAATGCGGTAAACTTATGGTTTACCCAGATAAATTCGAAGTCACTTATGATGGCATGCCCATTGCCCTTACAAAAAAAGAATTTGAGCTTTTACACTACTTAATACTCAATAAAAATCTGCTCCTTACACGGGATAATATTCTCGAAAATGTATGGGGCTACGAGTATATGGGGGACACAAATATAGTTGATGTTTATATCCGCTATTTGAGAGTTAAAATAGATCAAAGATTTGAACACAAGATTATTTATACTATAAGGGGAGCGGGGTATCAAATCAAAGATGCATAGCCTTATTGTTAAAATCTTTAGATGGATAGGTAAAGGGATTTTATTTGTTTTTAAGTTCATATTTGCATTCATAAACTATATCGTTATTGATTTTTTTAAAATCTTAGGACTATTTTTTAATAAAATCCGCTTTTCTATAGCCTTTAAAATCAATCTTCTTTATAGTTTTCTTTATTTAGGTCTTTTTTCTTTAACTTATGCCATAAGTTTTGGCATACTTCTTAACTATCTAAATCCAGATATTTTGAAAAACAGTGAACTTATTTTCTATTTTAAAGGGGTATTAGGTCTATCACTGCTTATATCTATTACACTTTTTCTGATATTGGGAAGAATTGTGGTTCGAAACATGCTCGTACCCCTCAGCCTTATGACTGAAAAAGTAAAAACTATTAAGGAAGACGGTCTTCAGGAAAGACTCAACACCGATGGTGCCAAAGACGAGTTAAAAGATCTTGCTGTTACTTTTAATCAGATGATGGATCGTTTAGAAGTATTTGTTGAAAGGCAAAAACAGTTTGTTTCTGATGCCTCCCATGAGCTCAGAACCCCTATCGCTATCATTGAAGGCTATACTGATTTGCTTGATAGGTGGGGAAAAGAAGACCCTAAAATATTGACAGAAAGTATACACTCTATCAAATACGAAACCCACAGTATGAAGCAGCTAGTCGAACAGCTTCTTTTTTTAGCTAGAAGTGATCGCAATACTTTAAAGGTCAATAAGACTGTCATTAACTTATCTGAGGTGCTGAAGCAAGTTGTGAAGGAAACTTCCTTTATAGATGATGAACATGAGTTTTTATGTAAGGCAGACGAAGAAGTTCTGATTTTAGGAGATGCCCATCTCATTAAAGAGCTTATCCGTATACTTGTTGATAATGCGATCAAATATACCCCTGAAGGAGGCACTATCACCCTCTATTCAGTAAACACGTCTAAAAACATTCTCTTGTCCGTTAAAGATACAGGCATAGGCATTGCCAGTGAACATATCGAACATCTTTTTGAAAGATTTTACCGCGCTGAGGAAGCCAGAGACAAAAACAGCGGTGGAACCGGTCTTGGTCTGGCTATTGCCAAATGGATAGCTGATATTCATACCGCTTCTATCACTGTAAGCAGTACCCTTGGAGAAGGTGCTGAGTTTATTGTCTTTTTCCCTAGTACAAGCAGTACAAAAAAATAAATCGTTAAATTTCATAATGAAATTTAACGATTTATTGGATGCGATTAGGGGGACTTGAACCCCCACGTCCGTTATAGACACTAGAACCTGAATCTAGCGCGTCTGCCGATTCCGCCATAATCGCCTATTTGCTTTACAATGAAAGCAAATATAATTATACCCAATATCTTCACGCATATCAAGTACTTTATTAAACTTCTTTTTTCATTTCAATAACCATGAAATGAGAGGTTTGCTGAGCTTTTATGGTGATGTTTTCTTCTATGATTTCCAGTGCATCTCTTTCGTCCATGATGATATCATTGATCTCCGAAGTGCCTTCTATTTGAATTAAATAAGTCTGCCTGCCTTTTTCTGTAGAAAAATCTATCTCGCCATCAGCCTCTAGCTCCAACACATAAAAGTTAACATCTTGGTTAATCTTGATCACACCGTCTCCTTTTTTGTCTGAAACAATATGCAGCCACTGGTTTTTTCGTTCCTCCCATTCAAATCTGTAATCCCCATAGTTAGGGGTATGCCCCTTTTTGTCCGGAACAATCCATATTTGAAGAAATCTTGATAGCTTTTCTCCTAAATTATGCTCACTATGATATACACCTGTTCCCGCACTCATATATTGTACCTGCCCTCTGGTGAGAGTGCTTTTATTGCCCATACTGTCTCCATGAGTTAACGTGCCGTCTACCACATAAGATACGATTTCCATATCTCTGTGGGGATGGGTCTCAAAACCCGTACCCGCTGCAACAAGATCATCATTTATAACTCTTAAAACACCAAAATTCACATTATCAGGATTGTAATATTCGGCAAATGAAAAATGAAACAAACTCTTAAGCCATCCCAAATTACTTTTTCCCATTTTTTTGTGATCTACTTTTTTTAACATATACCCTTCACTCCTTTCAAAAAATGCCTTTAATCCTTGTTAATATTAAATGTCCGTTGCAACGTAATCAAATCATTGACCAGTTCACCTTTAAATGCATCTTCCGTTCCATCTAATAGCTGTTCTAAAAATTTTTTATGCTGAGGAAATATTTCTGCTATAAACTTTTCTCCATTTGGAGTTAGCTCTACATAAAATATCCGTTTATCCTTTTCACATCTCCTGCGTATTACCAGTTCTTTTTTTTGCAGCTTATCTATAATATAGGTAATGGTTCCGCTAGTTACTAAAATCTTTTCTGCTACCTTTTGAACAGGCTGTTCGCCTTTATGAAACAGCATCTCTAGCACTCCAAACTCACTGGTATTTAACCCAAAGTTTTGTACATTTTTTTCTATTTCGGAAAATAGCGTATTGTAGGTCCTTGCCATAGCAATAATTAATTTTAAATTGATATCTTGCATCGCTTCTCCTCTTTTTATCTTGACTTCAAGATAATTATACCTCCTATATATCTTGAAGTCAAGATAAAAATTATATCTGCTTATTTTATACTTCATCAGGTTGTTATCTCCCCTTTTTCCGCAAAAAATAAAGACGGGCTCTGGAAACCCGTCAGTGTCATAATCAACGCTCTATTATCTTACTTCTGCACCACTTACTATATCTCCTAAAGGTCCCACTGCTACTAGTTTTCCTGCCTCATCTGCTGCACAGAGCACCATCCCTTCTGATAACAAACCTCTTAGCTTAACTGGTTTCAGATTGGTCACTACCACTACTTTTTTACCCACAAATTCTTCTGGGGTATAATACGCTGCAATCCCTGATACAATCTGTCTTACTTCTTCTCCAATTTGAATCTTAGAGACTAACAGCTTATCAGCCTTTGGCACTCTTTCACAGGCAATAACTTCTCCTATCTTAAGCTCCACCTTAGAAAAATCATCTATCGTAATATATTCAGGTTGCTGCACTTCTTTGGGTTCTTCTTGTATCTTTTCTTTTGCTTGAGGTGCTGCTTCTGTTGTATGAGTGGCCTCTAGAATGGCTAATTCTTTTTCTTTATCAATACGCGGAAACATATTTTCACCTTTTTTAGCTTTTACAGCCTTTGGAAGGACTCCCCACGAATGGATACTGTCCCAATCCGTAAAAGCTCCTCTTTCAAGTCCAATTTGTGCCCATATCTTTTCTGGTGTCTGAGGCATAAATGGCTCAATCGTAACGCTTACAATACGTAATCCCTCTGCCAGTGTATAAAGTACCCCTGCAAGTTTAGGAAAACTTTTTTCATCTTTTGCAAGTACCCAAGGCATCGTTTCATCGATATATTTATTAAGCCTTCTAATAAGCACCCATATATCTTCGAGAGCATTATTAAAAAATAATTTTTCCATATTGTCTTCGGCTTTTTTAATCTGTATTTCTACAAGTTTTTTGACACTTTCATCAAATTCGTTTTCTTCCTGAAGCTCCGGCAGACCTGCTTCAAAATATTTTTCAATCATTGCCACAGTTCTAGACGTCAGGTTGCCAAGGTCATTGGCAAGATCTGAATTAATGCGGGTAATAAGCGCCTCATTTGTAAAGTTGCCGTCTTGGCCAAAGGCAATTTCTCTCAGTAAAAAGTATCTGATGGCATCACTGCTATAACGGCCTACCAGAACACTAGGGTCTACTACATTTCCCACAGATTTACTCATCTTGCCGCCGTTAATAACAAGCCATCCATGGCCAAATACCTGTTTAGGCAAAGGAAGTTTTAGAGCCATCAATAGCGCTGGCCAGATGATTGTATGAAAACGTACAATTTCTTTACCCACCAAATGCACATCTGCAGGCCAATATTTTTTAAAGGCTTCATCTTCTTGCTGAAGATACCCTAAAGCTGAAATATAGTTAGATAATGCATCAATCCATACATAAACCACATGGCCTGGGTCAAACTCCACAGGCACTCCCCATTTAAAAGACGTACGGGATACACACAGGTCTTCAAGTCCTGGTCTAAGGAAATTATTGAGCATCTCATTTTGTCTTGTCTGAGGCTGTATAAATTCTGGATTGTCTTCTATATACTGAATAAGTCTGTCTTGATAAGCCGAAAGCTTAAAGAAATAAGATTCTTCCTTTACTTTTTCTACAGCTCTTCCGCAGTCAGGGCACTTGCCGTCTACCAGCTGATGTTCTGTAAAAAAGGTTTCGCAAGGTGTACAATACATGCCTTCATACTCACTTTTATAAATATCTCCCTGATCATAAAGGGTCTTAAAGATTTTTTGAACCGTTTCTTTATGCTCCTTATCTGTGGTACGAATAAATTTATCATAAGTAATATCCATTGTTTTCCACAATTCTTTAATCCAATCTACAATGTTATCCACAAAAGCCTGTGGTGTAACCCCATCTTCCTGTGCACGTCTTTCAATTTTTTGGCCATGCTCATCTGTTCCAGTTAAGAACATCACATCATAGCCTCTAAGACGTTTGTATCTGGCCATTGCATCTGCAGCGACTGTGGTATAGGAATGTCCTATATGCAGCTTATTGCTTGGATAATAAATAGGTGTTGTAATATAATAAGTTGGTTTACTCATTATGTGATTCTCCTTTTAATATATTTTTTAAAAACAAAAAAACCCGTCCTATAACTTATGTTATAGAGACGAGGTATTATACCCGCGGTACCACTCTAATTCGCTTATAGTGTGTCTATAAGCCTCATGAAGTACACCATATTTTATGGTTATACTTTTTCGCTATAACAGGCGAACCCGTTGCAGCCTAAACCCCTTTTAGGGCTTCGGTGCACCACTCCAAGGCCATCTTCAGCTTACCCCATCTTACTCCCTTTCACCATCAAACCCTTGAGTTCTTTGGGAGCTCTCTAATAAAGATACTTTAAGCTTACTCTCCTTTTCACTGCGTTTTATTATTTAATTGGACTCATTTTATCATAGTTTTCCCACATTTTCAACATCTTACTCTTAAAAAGAAACTATATTATTCTTTGTGAAATAATTTCTTCAAAAAACTGTCGATTTTTTTAGCAAAAGGCTGTTGCTGCAGCTTACTCTCTTCTATTGTTTGATGAGGCAGTTTTCCTATTTCTTTTTCTAGATAGTTATAAGCCAGTTTGTACGCTGTTGTATGAATGCTTCCACCGTATACGATTTGCTCCGTTCCATCTTCTCTTATTTTTTTACTTTTCCCAAAGGTTATGAGCTCTTCTCCTAGGTATTCTTCCATTGAGGTTGTAAAATAGAAATCTTTTTCATAAGCTCTTCCAAAACTTTCAAAGACTTTTTTATAGTGATGTTCACACCAGTTTTCCTGAACCTCTTCAAAATGAAATTTATACACACAAAAACTGAAAAAGGCTGCTTTTTCCATAGCATCTAGTGTGTCGAAGATTAGATTATGAAGATACCTATTGCCTGTAAGTGCTGAGAACTTAACCCCTTTTGCTTCTGCATAAGCTCTTAGGCTTTCTGATGCTTGCCTGTCTTCATCTAGCGCTCTGTCTATCAATGCTTGTATATCACTTTTCGTAGCTTTTTCCGGTATATGGATGCCGAGTGTAATGGCATAATCCAGCTGCTTTTTAGATGGAGGTTGTAAATAAACCTGATTAGAAAGTTTTTGTCTTTGAGACTTCATCAATTATTTCTCCAATTCCTTTAATTATAACTTTATTTCTTTATTAACTATCATATCAAGCCGATACATATTTTACAATATTTTCATCTATTCACCTCAATATAACCTTATATTGTCTAAAAATACAGTTATTTTCAATAGGAATTATTTGTTAAACTCTGTTTTTTAGTGTAGAATGATTATATAAATGAACCTATTCATCACTGAAAGGAGAATTTAAAGATGCAAAAACATTTCATTCAAAAGTTACTTTTAATAGGTTTTAGCATAGGAACTTTGTTTACCTCTGCTATACAGTCTCATGCCAAACCTCTTCAAACCCAAATGACGATTCACTATCCCAGTCATATCTCTCAAATAGATTTCAAACAAAATCATCCTCAACTAGTTAATAACCGTTTATTGATTCCTTTAAGAATTTTATCTGAAAACCTTGGAAATAAAGTGAGATATAATGCTGTTCTTAAAGAGATTTCTATTACAAATGATATGAATACACAAATTTTGTTGACTATTGGCAGTTCTAAAGCTTTTTTAAATGCTAAACAACTTTTGCTGGATGCCGTGCCAACACTCTACGATAATACCACTTACGTTCCTCTCAGATTTGTAACAGAAGCTTTGGGTTATGACGTTAAATGGGACTCCCCAAATAATACGGTTACGCTCTATCAAACCTTTGTAGAATCCCAAAACTTTAAATATGATTTTACGAAACAAACGCTTTTTAAAAAGAACTCCTCCAGTCAAGACTTTATCATTGCTGACCGAATAGATATTCCTAATCTGCATGCTATTGCTCTCAAGGAAGAAGAAACGGATAATGGCCATTACTTAGTTTCTATTCTTAATACTTATGGCCAATCCCTTATCCATACAGACTTATTCACTTATTACATATCAAACAACCGTTTAATTGATTCAAGTTCTGTCCATTACTGGAATATAGATGCTTTAAGTGTTACCCATTCTCACAATACGGTTGTTATCTCCGATGGTAAAACCGCCCGAATCTATAACGATAAAACTTTAGAGTTAGAAAAAAATATTAACCTAAGTGTCTTAATGGGTGAATATAATCCTAATGAAATAAATTATATTATAGAGGGAGTTGGGGATTCTTTTTTACTTGTCAGAGGTCCTTCTGGAATTTTGACACTTATTTATACCAATAGGGGTGAAAAGATTCAGCTCCGCAGAGAGCTGCTAGAACCGATCCGTCAAACAACTATATAAAGGGGGTTATTAGATGGCATTTTATTATCATGAAGTTTCCCGTACTTTCAGCGAATATTTACTTATACCTAACTTGACCCGAAAAGATTGTGTTCCCAATAACGTTGATTTAAGAACACCTCTCACCAGATTTCAAAAGGGTGAAACTCCTCCTATTCAAATTAATATTCCTTTGGTTTCAGCTATTATGCAGTCTGTATCGGATGATAACCTTGCCATTGCCCTGGCCAAATGCGGCGGACTATCCTTTATATTTGGTTCTCAGTCTATAGAAAGTCAAACAGAGATGGTAAGAAAAGTGAAAAATTTTAAAGCCGGTTTTGTCGTAAGCGTTGCCAACCTCTCTCCTTTTCACACCTTACAAGATGTGCTCAAGTTAAAAGAAAAAACTGGGCACTCTACTATTGCTGTCACTGAAGACGGCACCTTGTCCACTAAACTTCAAGGCATTGTAACAAGTCGTGATTATAGAATCAGCCGTGACCCTTTAGATAAAAAAGTCAAAGACTTTATGACCCCTTTCTCACAGCTTATTGTAGGTGGTGCTGCCATGAGCCTTAGAGAAGCCAACGATATTTTATGGGAACATAAGCTTAACTGTCTCCCTATTATAGATGATATGCAAAAGTTAGTTTATTTTGTGTTTAGAAAAGACTACGATAATCACAAGCAAAATCCCTTGGAGCTTTTGGATGCTCAAAAAAGATTAATGGTTGGAGCTGGGATTAACTCCAGGGATTATATAGAGAGAGTACCTGCCCTTGTTAAAGCTGGTGCAGATATTTTGTGTGTTGACTCTTCTGATGGGTTTACAGAGTGGCAGGGTGATACGATTAAGTTTGTGAAAAAAGCCTATGATGGTCAGGTTAAAATTGGCGGGGGTAATATTGTAGATAAAGAGGGCTTTAAGTATCTGGTAGACGCTGGAGCTGATTTTGTTAAGGTCGGCATTGGCGGCGGCTCTATTTGCATTACCCGGGAGCAAAAAGGTATCGGCCGCGGTCAGGCCTCTTCTGTCATCGAAGTTGCCAAAGCCCGTGATAGCTACTATGAACAAACCGGCATCTATATCCCTATTTGTTCGGATGGCGGTATTGTCCATGACTATCATACTGTTTTAGCCTTAGCTATGGGTGCTGATTTCATTATGATGGGCAGATATTTTGCAAGATTTGATGAAAGTCCTGCCCACAAAATAAAACTTGGCAATGCCTATGTCAAAGAGTATTGGGGGGAAGGCTCAAAACGTGCCCGGAATTGGCAACGCTATGATCTTGGAGACGATGAAACCCTTAAATTTGAAGAAGGCGTAGACAGTTATGTGCCTTATGCCGGTAAGTTACGTGATAATTTAGACGTTACCCTTAGCAAAATTAAATCTACGATGTGCAGCTGTGGTGCTGCCTCGATTGATGAATTGCAAAAAACAGCTAGAATCACCCTCGTCTCTTCTACAAGCATTATAGAAGGCGGGGCCCATGATGTAACGCTCAAAGAAAATAATTACTCCAGATAATGCAAGCCACTACCTTATAGCCTTTATAAAACATCCTTGTAAAAAGTCTTAAAAAAATATTGTCCACATATACTTAGTATAGATAGACCCTAAGGATATGGAGGAAAATCATTTGAAAGCGCAAGGACTAATTGCTAACACCCTTATACTTACTGCTACTTCTTTTATTACTAGAACCATAGGAATGATTTCAATTGTTTATATCTCTAACGCTTTAGGCCCTGAAGGAATGGGCCTTTATCAGCTTATCATGGCTATTTATATCATGGCTGTTATTTTTGCTTCTGCCGGCATAAGTGTTTCTGTCTCTAAGCTCGTTTCAGAGGAAATCAGTCAAAAATACTATCAAAATATTAAAAAAATTATGACTACTATTTTTTTGTTTGCTGGCGTGCTTAGTCTTTCTGTTTGTTTACTGCTTTTTAATTATGCAGATCTTATTTCTCTTTTTTTCATCAAAGATGCGCGGGCTGCCTGGGGGCTCAAAACACTTTCTCTCAGTATTCCATTTATGGCGCTCTCCTCTTGTTTTAAAGGTTATTTTTATGCTGTAAAAAGAGTTATTAAACCTGCCAGTGCCGATATATTAGAACAGTTTGTCAAGTTAGGTCTTATCATTTTGCTCGTTAATCTTTGGTCTCCTAAAGGACTTGTCTATGCCTATGCTGCCATTGGCATCAGCATGACCGTGGGCGAAATGGTATCCTGGAGTTATATGCTTGCCCTTTATATCCTGGATCGCCGTAAATACCGCTTTCCCACGTCTAGTTCCAGTGGTGCCAAAGGTATCTTGCTTCGCATATTGGCAGTAGGGCTTCCTGTAGCCGCTGTTGCTTATATGAGTTCTATCTTTATGTCGTTAGAAAATATACTTATTCCTGTAGGTCTTAAAAAATTTGGTATGGCACCCGAAGCTTCCATGAGCGTGTATGGTATGGTCAAGGGTATGGTGCTGCCTATCTTGTTTTTCCCCGCAGCATTCCTTACCGCCTTCTCCACTACGCTTATTCCCGAAATAGCCAGAGCTAACGTGCTCCGGCACTATAAAACAGTACGTCATACAACTACTAGAGTACTGCATTTCACCTTTATATTAAGTATCCTTGTAGTGGGTATTTTCATGAACTATTCTTATGAAATTGGGCTTGCTATCTACAAAAATGAAGAGATCGGTCCCATTCTTAAAACCCTTGCTCTAATTGTCCCTTTTATGTATATCGAAGTGGTTTCGGATGGTATTTTGAAGGGCATGGGTGAACAAATCAGTTGCCTCAAATACAGTATTATAGACTCCATTTTTCGTATAAGTACTATTTATTTTTTGATTCCCATAAAAGGCATGGCAGCTTTTATTGGTATTATGATGATCAGTAACCTGCTTACTTCTTCTCTTAACTTCAATAGGCTTTTGGATGTCACTCACTTAAAAATTGAGCTTTCAAAATGGATTGTAAAGCCCGCTCTCACAGCTGCTGCTGCTGGTATGTTCTCTAAACTCTACTTAAACTATTTTCTAAAGGACCACCTCTCCCTGCTTCCTCAATTAGTTGTTGGGATTGCCCTCACTACTGTTATCTATACCTTTTTACTCTTTCTTATCGAATGTCTTACACCACTGGATATGGCATGGCTAAAAAAGGTGGTTTTACCTCATAAGTGTTAAATCTGAATTTAAAAACTGATTATAAAAATATAAAACGGTCTATACTTCTTGATAACAAAACGATAACCTTAGTCTTCAAGGAGTGATAAAGTGTTTAGAGCAAAAAGTATAAAAACTAAACTCAGTACTGCTATGATTGTTCTCTTTATAATCAGTTTGCTTTTACTTTCTATTTCAACCTATACCACCACTTATATTGTAGCCCTTATGCATTCAAAAGAAAAACTAATGGCCACCTCTGAGGATTACAGCCGCCAGATCAATGACTGGCTTATTTCTCACAAAGTTATCCTCACCAATATGTCAAAAGAAATCAAAAGAGAAGCACTTTTAGACAAGGCTTCTCTTTCAAAATACTTAAATACCCAATATCGCTATTCAGATGCCTCTGTTTTAGATTGTTATGTTGGCCTGAGTGACAAGAGCTTTATCACCGGTGCAAAACATACTTATCCAAGCGATTTCGATTGTACCCAAAGCATATGGTACAAAGAAGCACTGACCAAACAGGGGCTTTTTTATGCACTCCCCTTCTTTGATGAAATGACTCAAAAAATGGTTATCACCATCTCAGAACCTCTTATCATCGGTGAAAAAACAGCAGGTGTGATTGGTGTCACTATTTCTTTAGATTATATCTCTGAGTTTGTAAATAATATTCGCTTAGCTCCCAATAGCTACGGTTTTTTGCTAGATGCCAATAAAGGTTTTATCACCCATCTTAAAAAAGATTTTTCCCCTATTTCAGCTAAAACTTCTTATATGGATGAAGTCCTCCAAGGCCGTTACAAACCAGTAGCTGATTTGATGAATCAGTCTTCCAGCTTTATCACAGAAGCCAAAGACTTTGATGCTATCCCTAAATACTTTGTCTTGACTGCCATAGATACGGCCAATTGGCACTTGGGCTTTGCCGTACCCAAAAGAGAACTTATAAGCCCTATTCTATCTTTTCTCTTTTTATTTATAGCTGTTACTTTGGTTTGTATCATACTCTCTGTGCTGGCTATTTTATTAACGATTCATCATTTCTTTAAACCTATTGAAAACTTAAAAAGCTTTCTCTCAGGCAGCTTTGAAAGTAAACTAGAGGTCAATACGTTCCACACCTTTAAAGATGAGGCAGAAGAAATAGCCTTTACGATTTTTACATTAAAAAAATACTTTCATCAAACTTCATCTACCCTAAAGCAAGATATTCATCTTATTCATTCTCTGCTAACCAGTACTCAAAAGGATTTACAACAGCTCACCGAGATACTGCATCAGCTTTCTAAGATTACAGCTGTTATGTCTTTTCATCCATCTCCTGCAAGCGACTCTTCTGAAGATGTAACGGCTGTAACCTCCGAAGATTTTGTCTTAAATAGTGAGTCAGTTGCAGCCTCAGCTGATATCCCTTCATCTATTCTCACCACTTTAGAAAGCTCTGAGCTTATTCTGCAGCGGCTGAAGTACCTCCAGCAAGTCTGCCAGCGGTTATCAAAAAAACTAGACAACCTCTGGACAGCTATGAATACCTCTCGCTTTTGACTCATCTAATAGACACTATTATCCTTTATTGTATTATGCCTGATGATATCTTCTATTGTATTTAGGAAATCATCTACTTCTTTTTCAGTATTATATAAACCTATACTCGCCCTAATCATGCCCGGTGCCAGCAGATCAGGGTGAAGCATATAGTGATACCTCTGTTGGTCGCTCATTCCTAAAAGCCTTGTGACATAGGGTTGTGCACAAAAGCAGCCACTCCTTACAGCAATGCCCTTTTTGTCTTCTAACAGCTTACCCATACGCTCATGATGAATACCCTTTACATTAAATGGAATAACTCCCAGCCTATCTTTGTCTGTTGGGTTACCATAAAGTACAATATCCGGCAGCTCCATAAGCCCCTTTAAAAGCCTTCTTTTTAGTCTTTCTTCATGATAAGCTATCTGTCTAAATCCCACTTTTTCAAGGACTGTCATAGCTGCTATGATTCCCATGGCTCCCAAAAAGTTAGGGGTTCCTGCCTCATCTCTTTGCGGCGATGCTTTCCAGAAAACATCATAATCCAAAACCGCTGTAACAGCTCCCCCTCCTGTTAAATAAGGCAGTTCTTTGTCAAAAATTTCTCTTAGGCCTATTACAATACCACTGCCAAAAGGGGCATACATCTTATGTCCCGAAAATACCAAAAAGTCTATAGCCTCATCAGGTTTTGTCCCCTGCATATTGATACTTCTATGGGCCACCAGCTGTGCTGCATCTACGATAAGCTTTGCCCCATATCTATGTACTATTTTTGCAATATCATGTATCGGATTGACATAACCCGTGACATTAGCTGCGCCGGCAACAGTCACCGATTTGATAGTACCTTGAGCCTGCACCAGCCTTTCTTCTATACCTTTTAGGTCTATCCTGCCATCCCTATCAACCTCTGCATAAAACATATGCGCTGCCATTCTCCATGGTAAATCATTTGCATGATGCTCCATTCGTGTAGCCAATACTTTATCCATCTTATTGCCGCATAAAACCCTAGAAAGCAGATTTAATCCTTCTGTAGTATTTTTAACATAGATAACCGTATATTTCTCACAATCAGTAATATTAAAGAACTTTAAGACCTCTTCTCTCGAGACTTCATAGGCCTGTGTGCAGTAAGAAGACTTATGTCCACCCCTGCCCACTGAGCCATACATTAGTAAATTGTCATAAATGAATGAATCCACCTGTTTGAGCGGAGGTGTTGTGGCAGCATTATCAAAATTAATAGGCACTACATATGACCCATCCTCTAGTTCCACCGGTATCTCTATCCCATTAAACAGTGCTCTATACTCCCTATTTTCTGGCATTTCTTCATCTCCTCTCTCCCTAAATATATTCTGCCTTATAGCCCATTATGAGTCTCTCTTCACTTTACTCAGCTTTCAAAAAACATAAATCTTTTCATTTACTTTGGGGAATACTGTATTTACCTTTAAAAAAATGTTACAAAAAAATATTCGTGTTATTCTACTATAATTCGAATACTTTTTTAAAAATTTGTCAAATATATATTGTTTTTTTCTTGACATTCATCGATAATTTATGGATAATTATGCTAGGGGAGGATTTCTTTTTCCCCTTGCATATCGGTTTTAACCAAGTCCATTACCTACCACTCAGTGGTATATAATGATATATTTTTTAAATACTATCTATTCAAGGAGGATTTACACATGGCAACAAAGGCAAAATTTGCTAGAACCGAAATCGGTGCAAGCAATCCAATCTTCAACCAAATTCGTACAACTATCGAAACAGCTTTTTACGGTAACAATGTAACACCTGTAACTTCATTAAAAGAAGCTTACAAATTAGCTAAAAACTCTCCTGGTACAGTAGTAACAGATATCCCTGTTTATAAACCAGAGATTTTAGGCCTTGATGAAGATTCTAAAATTCTTCTTTTTAACGACGGCGCTGTAAGCGG
>JARBTY010000291.1 GCA_029239935.1 Clostridia bacterium
TTTTGTATAATATAGTTTGAGTTTTTTGGTAAAAAGGCAAGATTCTATAAGAATATTATACTACACTATACTATAATGTCTATTATAAAGTTTAAAACAGAAGGGAAGTTTTGACATGCACTATAAAGACAAAGCAGTAACAAATTTAAACATAGCCTACATTGGAGGAGGCTCTAGAGGCTGGGCGTGGACGTTTATGACAGACCTCGCTATGGAACCTCAGATGAGCGGAACCATTAGGCTCTATGACATTGATCAAGAAGCTTCTCAAAACAATGAAATGATTGGTAATCATCTGACAGCCAGACAAGATAGCCAGGGAAAATGGAACTATGTGACCGTACCCACCTTAAAAGATGCTTTAACAGATATAGACTTTGTGATTATCTCAGTACTGCCGGGCACCTTTGATGAGATGGCATCGGACGTTCATCTGCCAGAACGCCTTGGTATTTATCAATCTGTTGGAGATACTGCAGGTCCAGGAGGTATCATAAGAGCCTTAAGAACGATTCCCATGTTTGTAGAGATAGCAAAGGCAATCAAAAACTATGCACCGGACGCCTGGGTGATTAATTATACCAATCCTATGAGTCTGTGTGTCAAAACACTTTATCATGTTTTTCCAGAGATCAAAGCATTTGGCTGCTGCCATGAAGTATTCGGCACACAAAAAGTATTAAAAGACATTGCAGAAGAAAGCCTAGGACTTAAAGACATCAAAAGAGATGAGATGAGAGTTAATGTATTAGGAATCAATCACTTTACATGGTTTGATTATGCTTCTTATAAAGGAATTGATTTGTTTCCAGTCTATAAAGCGTATATAGATCAGCATTTCGAAGAAGGTTATGAAGAAAAAGATTTGAACTGGGCAAACTCAAGCTTTGAATGTGCCCATAGGGTCAAATTTGACTTATTCCAAAAGTATGGACTCATTGCAGCAGCAGGAGACAGACATTTGGCAGAGTTTATGCCTGGTGAGGACTACCTCAAATCTCCTGAACAGGTGAAAGATTGGAAATTTGGACTGACAACAGTAGAGTGGCGTAAAAAAGATTTACAGGAAAGACTTGCAAAAGGTCATAAATTGGCACAGGGTGAAGAAGAGGTAGAACTGAAATCCTCCGGGGAAGAAGGCATCTTACTGATAAAGGCGCTTTGTGGACTAGAAAGAGTAGTTAGTAATGTGAATGTACCCAATACCTATCAGCAGATTTCCAATCTGCCCAAAGAAGCTATCGTAGAAACCAATGCGCTTTTTGAAAGAGATGCCATAAGACCTATTATAGCCGGTGAACTACCTCCTCAAATCCATCAACTGATTATGCCGCATCTGGAGAACCATGAAACAACACTGCAGGCAGCACTTACATATGATAAAGCACTGGTATTAAAGGCCTTCTTAAATGATCCGCTGGTAAAGGGACGCTGCACTCAAGAAGAAGCTGAGAGCTTAGTCAATGATATGATAGCAAATACCCTGAAATATCTGCCTAAACAGTGGGAAAATTAGCTTTAACATTTAAGGAGGAAAACCATGCAAAATATAAAAGACATCCAAATACGTGATCCTTTTGTTCTGAAGGATCACGGCAAATACTATTTATTTGGCTCTACTGATAAAAATATTTGGGGAGATAATCTGGGAACAGGCTTTGATGTATATGTTGGAGAAGATTTAGAAAACTGGGAAGGACCTCATTTCGCATTTCGTCCAGAAAAGGACTTTTGGGGTAAAACTAATTTTTGGGCACCGGAAGTCTATAAGTACAAAGAAGCTTACTATATGTTTGCAACATTTTGCGGTGAGGATGGTATGAGGGGAACGGCCATTTTAAAATCAGAAAATCCAACAGGCCCTTTTAGAGAATGGAGTGAAGGGGCCGTAACACCCAAAGATTGGATGTGTCTGGATGGCACCTTTTATGTAGATGAAGACCAACAGCCATGGATGATATTTTGTCACGAATGGGTGCAGATCAAAGATGGCACCATATGTGCGGTCAAACTCTCAGAGGATCTCAAATCCCCTATTGGTGAAGTCACCACACTGTTCAAATCCACAGATGCTTGGTGGAGCAGTCAAGTTACCTCAAAATCCTTTAACATAACAGGCTGGGTAACAGATGGGTGCAACCTCTACAAAATGAAAAACGGCAAACTCCTTATGCAGTGGTCATGTATGGGAGAAGAAGGCTATTGTATAGCCTATGCCCTATCTGATAATGGCAGCATTTTAGGCCCATGGAAACAAGCAGAAGCACCCCTGTTCAAAAAAGACGGCGGCCACGGCATGATTTTTGAAACCTACGACAACAGACTGCTGCTCAGCATCCACACTCCTAACGACACCCCCAACGAAAGAGCAGCCTTCTTCGAACTCATCGAAACACAAGAAGGACTTCAATTAAAATAAACTCTCAACACAGACATAACATAGATTTTAACAAAAGTTCAATAGAGTATGAGCAAAAAGGATACCTTTACAGGGCATCCTTTTTAGTATGCGCAGTTTTAGTATAATCATATTAAAATCTGAATAATTGATGTTTTGTGTAATATTCAATGATTTTAGCATAAAAAATTGATATACTTAAGCAGAGACTGAGCAGCAGAAAAATAGAACTATAGGGGAGGTCAGAGTATGAAAGACACAGGAATTCTAGTTATCAAGCAAATACTGGAGAGATGTAAAATGGATATAGTAATTAGGCAGGCAACGGTTCAAGATTGCAATGCAATTCAAGAATTAAATACAGTCGAAATGGGATATATATATACTTATAAAAAGACCTTTGAACGCTTACAACATCTTTTAAATGATAATACCCATAGAATCTTTGTTGCAGAAGTTAATGCAGAAGTTAATGCAGAAGTTGTTGCATATATTCATTGTAATAGCCATGAATTACTTTACCATGATCCACTTACAAATATTATGGGAATCGCTGTATCAAAAGGTTATAAAAGAATGGGAATAGGCAGGTTATTGCTGCAGAGAGTGGAAACCTGGGCAAGTGATAGTGGATCAGCAGGTGTTAGATTAGCATCTGGGGAGAATAGAACAGAGGCCCATTTATTTTATCAATCTTGTGGTTATCAAAGTAAGAAAAATCAAAAATACTTTACAAAACTGTTTAGTTAACAAATGATCCTATGATACAAGTAACTAAGATAGTTAATATTTATGGAGAATAGAGACTTTCAAATGTATGGCACTTATTAAGGATTAATTAAGTAGAGGCTTCTAAGTATATCTTAGGAGTTTTTTTATGCTTTAAATTAGGGGTTGATAACCATATTGGTATTGAGGATATAGAGAACGATTATGATGCGAATTATAATGGTAAGAAGGATTTTATATACACCGCTTGCTGATTTAAATGAAGGCTTAGATTTAACAGATAAGGTCATACTAAATAAGGACTGCGGGATGTAGCTTTGGAAAAGGGTTACGATCTATTGTGTTAAAAAT
>JARBTY010000004.1 GCA_029239935.1 Clostridia bacterium
ATTCACCTACATCCAGTATGATTTTGTGTTGTGAAAAAGTATAGGTGACTCCAAAAGCGAACGCAGGCAGCTGCATCTGTGCAAGCGTCACTTGCCAAGTTCTCCAGGGAATCATAATAAAGATAATCCCAGGAATGACAATGAGCATTATATTTTGCACAATAAATAGATCCAGAGGGATATCTCTGTTAAATAACTTATAAATAAAAAATCCAAATAGTATACCGCCTATCAAGAGTGCTAATTTATTGGCGATACTCTTAAGGGCTACAGACATGTTATACCGCAATACATCTGCCACTTTAAATTTTACATCTATCATAAGTTCTTCATATGTTTGAATGTTCATAAACTTCTTACTCCTCTTAGCTATCGTTATCAATCAAACAAGGTTTAACAGCCTAGAGCGCCCTCTATCTATTAAACCTTGCATCCGTTTATTTAAAATTATTTTTCTGCAGATTGTTCATGACTCTGTTATTAAGTGCCTCTGCGGCATTGTAACCCATCTTTTTTTGTCTGAAATTGATGGCTGCTGTCTCACATAAAATGGCTGTATTTCTTCCTGGCCTTATGGGAATCGCATTGGTCACCACATTGATGCCTAAGATCTCTGTGTATTCATTATTAAGTCCCAGTCTATCATACTGCTTGTCCTGATTCCATAACTCCAGTTTAATGACAAGGTCAATATTTTTCATTTCCTTTACAGAACCTACTCCAAAAATCTGTTTGATATCAACGATACCTATACCCCTTACTTCTATGAAATGCCTAATGACCTCTGGTGCTGAACCTAAAAGTGTATTGGCAGAAACCTGCTTAATCTCCACGGCATCATCGGCCACTAATCGGTGTCCACGCCTGACTAGCTCTAGTGCTGTTTCGCTTTTACCTATACCGCTTTCTCCTGTGATTAGAACACCTTCGCCATAAATGTCAACTAAAACCCCATGCATCGAGATTCTAGGAGCCAGTTCAACATGAAGCCATCTGTTGGCTTCTGCCAAAAAGCTGGTCGTCGGTAAATCTGTTTTAAAGATTGGAATACCATTTTTTTCTGCACACTCTAACATAAAATCAAAGGCCTCTATCTCTTCTCTGCACAAAATAATACAGGGAATGTCTTTATAATCCATAAGTCTTTTAATTTTTCTGTTTCTTTCTTCTTCTGTGATCTTCTCTAGGTACGTATGTTCTACCTTACCTATAATCTGTAGTCTTGTGGGATCGAAATAATCAAAAAAACCAGCAAGCTGTAAGGCCGGCCTATTTACGTCACACTCTGTAATCTTTCGGTCTTTATAATCAATATTGGGTGTTAATATTTCAAGCTTGAATTGTTCTCTTAATTGGCTTACTGTAACAAAATACACTTAACCCTCTCCTTATCTATCGTCTATAGCGTTTATTATAGCATCTATCAGCTGTTTTTGATACTCTCTTTATCATTTGCATGAAAATAATGATAGATATTGCCCGCAATATCTATAGGGATGCCCCCTACTTGTTCAATTTCCTCAAGTGAGGCCTGTCTTAGGTTCTCTACACTTTTGAAGTGCTGCATTAATACCTTTTTCCTCTCTTTGCCCACTCCTTTTATATCATCAAGCAGAGACTGAATTTGCTCTTTACTGCGGAGCTTTTTATGATATTCTATAGAAAATCGATGGACTTCATCCTGTATGCGCGTAACAAGCTTAAATCCTTCTGTTCCTTTAGGCACAATGACCTCTTGACCTTTATACAGCAATCCTCTTGTTCTGTGTTTATCATCCTTTACCATACCGCAGACTGGTATATTAAGCTTATACTTATCCAGTACTTTTTGAGTACTAGTAATCTGTCCTTTTCCTCCATCAATAAAAATCACATCCGGCACTTTGGTAAAACTACTCTCCTTTTGCTCTGTCAGCAGCCTCGTTATACGTCTTTCCATAACTTCTTCTATGCTGCCGTAATCATTTGCCCCTATAATACTTTTTATTTTAAATTTACGATAATCACTTCGTTTAGGCTTCCCACCTTCAAATACAACCATACCACCCACGGATTGTATCCCTTGGGTATTGGAGATGTCATAGGCTTCTATTCGATAAGGCATCTTTTCAAAACCTAATACCTCCTTGAGCTCAAGCAAGGCTCCCTTTGTCCGTGTCTCCTCCTGCTTAATGTGTTCCCCAAACTGTCCAAGGGTAAGCTCTGCATTTTTACTAGCCAATTCAAGCAATCCATGTTTTGCACCTTTTTGAGGGATAATCAGCTTAACCTTAGCGCCTTTTTTGCTGCTTAAATAATTTTCTAATACATCCAACTCATCAGGGGGTCTTTCTATAATAATCTCTTTGGGTATAAAAGTAGCATCTGCATAAAACTGAACAACAAAATTTCTAAAAACACTTTCTATGGTCTCATCTTCAGTGTCTCTTAAATAAAAGTGTTCTCTTCCCACTAGTTTGCCCTGTCTTACAAAATAAATTTGAACCAAGGTGTCCTCTGGACTTTTTGCAAAAGCAATCACATCTTGGTCTGCCATACTGCTTGTAATCGCACTTTGTTTTTGCTCTAATTTTTTGATAGACTGTATCTGGTCTCTTAGCAAAGCCGCTTTTTCAAAATTTAATGCCTCGGCTTCCTGCTCCATCTGATCCTGCAGTTTTTTGATGACTTCTGGATATTTACCACTCAAAAAATCTTGTACTTCCTCCACCATAACCTGATAATCTGCCTTATTGATAAGCCCTGCACACGGGGCATGGCACTTGCCAATATGGTGATTGAGGCAGGGCCGTTCTTTGCCTATATCTCTCGGTAAATTTCTCGAACAGGTCCTTAAATACCAAGTCTGCTTGATAATCTCCACCACTTCCCACATGGCCTGTACTTCTGTATAAGGGCCGAAGTATTTACTCCCATCCTTTTTCATGCTGCGTACGATAGTCACCTTGGGGAAGTCCTCTGTAACATTTATTTTAATATACGGATAATGCTTGTCATCTTTTAACCGAATATTATATTTAGGTGTATATTTTTTAATTAAATTACACTCTAGAACTAACGCCTCCACTTCTGACCTCGTCACAATGTATTCAAAAGACTCAATATGCTGAACCATCTTCATCACTTTAATAGGATGATTTTTTGAGCTTTGAAAATATTGTCTGACTCTGTTTTTGAGGTTGATAGCTTTACCTACATATATGATTTGATTATGCTCATCTTTCATCAGATAAACACCTGGGCTGTCAGGAAGTTTTTTTAATTCCTCTTCTATGTTAAACATAACTTTTCCTCTATTCATAAAAGATTGATATACACTTATTATAACATAATCTGCGCATTACTATATTGTTTCATTTGTATTAAAATAAGATAACTTTGGAGAATTCATTGAAATATTGGTAAATTTTAGCTATACTTAAAGTAAATATACATACTTCACATATCGTTTTTCTGGATAGGTGACCAAGGAGGATATTATGAAAAAATCAAAAACTTACAAAATTTTATGTCTAACCTTAGGACTTGGCATTGCTTTGTCTGGTTCTGTTGTTCAGGCTGCAAGTCTTACTAAAACCCTTAAAGCAGCCTATAGCAATATAGGTATCTCTTATAATGGCCAGATGAAATATCTTACCAGTGAACCCTTTTTAGTTGATGGGGCCACTTATGTGCCGCTTCGTGCAGTCAGTGAAATTATGGGTTCTAATGTGAACTGGGCCAACAATACGGTTTACATTACCGGCTCAACGGCAGCGCCTGTTTCTTCTGATCAGGAGCTTGCTGCTAAAAACTTTGAAATTGCTTCCCTCAAACAACAATTAGAAGTTGCAAAAAAAGAATTGGAAACTTTTAAAGGAACGGGCACTACCGCTGGAAGCAACTTAACAACAGCAGCTGTTAGTAGCACTTTAAGCACTATCGAATCAGAGTATGAAGATGAATACAGTGTTGACTGGGAATTTAATCTTAAAATTGTCTCCAGCAGACTGGAGCTAACTGTTTCTTATGACAGCCGTTATGATGAATCTCCCTACAACAAGCTTAGTGAATCTAAACGTAAAGCATTGATTAAAGACATTTGTTACGATATTTCAGACCGTCATAATGATGTTGAAATTAGAGGAACGATTGAAGACAGCCGTACTGATACTGAAAAGGCCTCCTTTAAATACACCAAATCAGGCTCTTATCAATATGACGAAGAAACGGCTCTTTCACTGGGTGACCTTGAAGATGATTTAGAACGTTATTATAAAACTATTGACTGCATAGGCTTTAGTATTCCTATTAACTACATTGAACTTAGTGAAAGAAGCGGAACCCTTACTTTCACCATCAGAACAAATCTTAGATATGATGGCAATGATTTCAGAGAAAAATGGAATAATACAGCACCATCCTACAAAAGGGATTTAGAAGATTTTCTTGGAGAGATAAAAGAGGATATCGAAGACGACTACAGTACTTATGATGAGATCATAGGAATCATCAAAGATGATTACACCGGTAATACGATTGCTTCCTTTGAAAATAATGAGAGAGCTTACTTCGAGACAGTATCTACTTATTAAATCTATTGATGACACATTCGCCTCATATAAGGAACTTATGAGCCTATTGATATGAAGGTAGCCTCACTAGATTTTATCATTTAAATAAAGCTTTTAAAAAAAACGCCCCTCGGGGCGTTTTATGCTTTTAAATATTTCTTTAGGAATTGTCCTGTATAAGATTGTTTAACTTTTACGACTTGCTCCGGAGTACCTTGAGCTATGATGGAACCGCCTTTGTCTCCCCCCTCTGGACCTAAATCTACAATATAATCTGCTGTTTTAATCACATCTAAATTATGCTCTATCACAAGGACTGTATTGCCCCCTTCAACCAATCTGTCTAATATACCGATAAGCTTGTGTACATCGGCAAAGTGCAGACCCGTTGTAGGTTCATCTAAAATATACATGGTTTTGCCTGTACTTCGTTTGCTCAGTTCTGTAGCTAGCTTGACCCTTTGAGCCTCTCCACCCGACAAGGTCGTAGATGGCTGTCCCAGTCTAATGTAGGATAGGCCTACATCATATAAAGTCTGCAGCTTTCTAGCAATCGCTGGAATATTTTCAAAAAACCTCAATGCCTCCTCCACTGTCATATTCAGCACATCGGAGATGGATTGATTTTTATACTTTACTTCTAAAGTTTCTCTGTTATAACGTTTCCCTTTACACACTTCACAAGGAACATAAACATCTGGCAGGAAATGCATCTCTATTTTAATAACACCATCTCCTTGGCAGGCTTCACATCTTCCTCCCCTTACATTAAAGCTAAATCTCCCCTTTTGGTACCCTTTCATCTTAGCTTCCTGTGTCTGGGCAAATAAATCCCTAATTTGATCAAACAGTCCTGTATAAGTGGCAGGATTTGATCTTGGGGTTCTACCAATAGGAGACTGATCTATACTGATTACCTTGTCTAGATTTTCCATGCCCGATACATCCTCATGTAGGCCTGGTTTAAGTTTTGCCCCATTAAGATCCCTAGCTAACCTTTTAAGAAGAATTTCGTTAATCAGTGTGCTTTTTCCGGAACCTGATACCCCTGTAATACAGGTAAAGGTTCCAAGAGGTAATTTCAACTTAACATTTTTAAGATTGTTTGCTTTAGCACCCTTAAGGATGAGCTGTGCGCCATTTCCTTTTCGTCGTACCTGAGGAATATCTATTTTTTTCTTACCACTCAAATACGCCCCTGTCTCTGATGATTCACAAGCCAAGATCGTATCAATCGGTCCTGATGAGATGATTTCTCCTCCGTGTTCTCCTGCTCCCGGTCCTATATCAACAATCCAATCAGCTGCATGCATGGTATCCTCATCATGCTCTACTACAATAAGTGTATTACCTAAATCTCTTAGCCTGATGAGCGTCTGAATAAGCCTGTCATTGTCTCTTTGATGGAGTCCTATACTTGGCTCATCCAATATATATAGTACCCCCACTAAACCTGACCCTATTTGCGTAGCAAGTCTTATCCTCTGAGCTTCTCCTCCAGATAAAGTACCTGCGGACCTGGATAAAGTGAGGTAATCTAAACCTACATCTACCAAAAAGCCAAGTCTTGCACGAATTTCATTAAAAATCTGTTCTCCTATTTTTCTCTGTCTTTCGCTGAGTATCATATCCTCAAATAAAACTTTAAGTTCACCTATTGCCATTTGTGTGACCTGATGAATATTCTTATCACCTACAGTTACAGCCAGTGCCTCTGGCTTAAGTCTTGCCCCTTTGCATGTACTGCAAGGAATACTTGTCATGAAGTTTTCGTATTCCTCCTTCATCCCTTGGGAACTGGTTTCTTTATAACGTCTTTCTGTATTGGCCAAAACCCCATCAAACGCATAATTATATTCTCTTGTTCCATATTCACCGTTAAAAACAAATTTAATAGCTTCTTTGCCCGTTCCATATAAAATAATATCCTTAACTTTTTGAGGCAATTCTGTATAAGGAGTATCCAAATCAAAGTGATATTTTTTCATCAAGGCATCAAATAGGGCATAGGCATAACTTTCTGTATTCCCAATAGAACCCCACCCTATAACAGCTATGGCTCCTTGCCTAAGGGTCAAGTTAGGATTGGGCACGACCAGTTCTGGATCAACTTCTAACCGCTGTCCTAAACCAGTACAAACTGGGCATGCCCCCTGAGGATTATTAAAAGAAAATAATCTAGGCTCTATTTCATCTATACTGATATTACAATCTGGGCATGAAAAATTTTGACTGAATCGTACTTCTTCTGCCCCAATAACATCTACAATTAAAAGGCCTCCTGTTAATTTCATAATGGTCTCGATAGAATCTGTCAGGCGTTTTTCTATGCCCTCTTTGATACTTACTCTATCTACAACAATCTCAATAGTATGTTTTTTGTTTTTATCGAGGACGATATCTTCTTCTGATAAATCATACACTTCCCCATTAACACGAACCCTTATATAACCTTGCTTTTTGGCATTTTCAAGAACCTTTTCATGAAGCCCTTTTCTGCCTCTTACGACTGGTGCCAATAGCTGAATTTTTGTCTTTGGCTCAAAGGCCATGAGCTGATCTACCATTTGATCTACCGTTTGTTTTTTAATTTCCTTACCACATTTTGGGCAATGAGGGATACCTACCCGCGCAAAAAGCAGTCTAATGTAGTCATAAATTTCTGTTACGGTCCCTACTGTAGAACGGGGATTTTTGCTGGTTGTCTTTTGATCAATTGAAATAGCAGGGGATAGGCCTGTAATACTCTCTACATCTGGTTTTTCCATTTGACCTAAAAACTGCCTTGCATAAGCGGAAAGTGATTCGACATACCTTCTTTGACCTTCTGCATAAATGGTATCAAAAGCAAGTGAAGACTTACCCGATCCGCTTAATCCTGTAAATACAATGAACTGATCTCTTTCTAGTTCTAGATCTATTCCTTTGAGATTATGCTCTTTTGCTCCCTTTATTACAATCTTATTTTTCATATATTCCCCTTCTTAAATAATATAATCATTAGTTTTAATCTATTATATCACAAAATTTTATTTTTTCAAACGTACGTTCGATATTTTTCAGGATTTATATTTTTATACTGTAGAACATTTATAAAAACAAAAAAATCCCATCCGTTTAAAGAGCAAACGGAGGAGATTTTTTATAGCTTATTCATTTTCTACCAACTTGATAAAAAGTTCTACAATATCGGGATCAAACTGAAAACCTGAACATCTTCTCAGTTCATTTATAGCCTCTTGTTTTGTGATACCTTTTTTATAAACCCTGTCATTCGTCATGGCATCATAAGAGTCTATGACTCCTACTATCCTTGAAATCAAAGGAATTTCTTCTCCCTTTAACCCTAGAGGATATCCTTTCCCATCCCACCTTTCATGATGGGTCAAAATACCCCTGCCGACATGGGCCAGTTCATTGGAGGCTTCTACTATCCTCAGCCCTTTTTCTGTATGGGTTTTCATAACCTCAAATTCCTCTGCTGTCAGCTTACCAGGCTTTAATAGAATATCCTCACTAATCCCAATCTTGCCTATATCATGAAGTTTTGTAACAAGTACCAGTTCATCCAACTCCGCAATTCTAAAATCCAAAAGCTTTCCTACTGCTAAAGAGTAATTAACCATTCGCTCCGTATGCTTTTCTGTTTCCACATTTTTTGCTTCCAAACTATTTTGAAGCGAAAACATGATAGATCCTCTTACACTTTTTTCTTCCAGAAGCTTTTGTCTAAACAGATGACTCTCTGCATCTTTGATAATCTCATAAATACGCTCATCCAGCACATGAGTAGTGGCTGAACCTACTGATAAACTCAGCTGCAGCAGACCTTGTTCATAGGATTGATATGTTTTTACAATCTGTCTGATGGTTTTTTCACATAATTCTTCATCACAGTTAGGCAATAAAATAACAAATTCATCCCCACCCCATCTAAACAAATATCCCGATCCTTCACAAGACTTTTCAAGTATACCTGAAACTCTTTTAATCAGCTTATCTCCTTCTGCTTGTCCAAAAGCCCCGTTCAAAAGTCTGAGTCCATTAATATCACACATAATAATACTTACAGGGACAGATAACTCGCTATGTAATTGATTTAAGATTTCTTTAAAATAACTACGATTATACAATCCTGTAAGCATATCTTTGTGACTTAAATCTTTAAGCTGTTGCTGCATTTTAATTTTTTCATTTGTATCACTGATCATCCCCCCAACAGCAATGAGCTCATTTTCTGTCCCAAGTATAGGGTACATCAGACATTCCCTCAAATCACTGTTGATGATCACTTCAAATTTTCGCGTCTCCAAAGTCAACTTAATCTCTTCAATATGTTCATTATAGCGACTTATCATTTCTGAGTCAAAAAGGTTTTCATTCGTTCTGCCTATAAAATCTTTTTTGTCCAAATGATATAAACTCGTAAAAAAATGGTTAGCAAAAATAAATCTGCCTTCTAAATCTCCTACCCATATAGGATATGGGATACTTTCAAGTAATAGTGTGTAAAATTCTTCCACGCCTTATCCCCCATTTAACTATCATCTATTAATGTAATCCTGCATTTATTTCCATCTACTTCCTAGTATATCACAACTTAATAGACTAAAAAAATATATATTTCTACTATTTATTTGGCGCGGTAGATAATTGTCGTCCCTGGGAAATGATCCATTTCTTCAATAGCTTGACCTTCATGTATAATCTTGATGCCATCAATCCAATCACCTTCTAAATCTTTTTGTAAAAAAGATTCTTCTAAAGCAATTAGTGTAATAGCAGAACCTGTACTGCCGGCATTGAGATAGTTCATCCAAGTTTTATCACCCTCACTTGACTTTTCTTTCTCCTGCAGATTAATAATCCCTATCTTTTTACCGTCTATATCTTCTATTTTTTGAATTTCTATAGGTAATCCATCAAACTGTGCTTCTGATAACTGGTCTGCTATCAGCTTTAATTTATCTTCTATCGTTGCCTGAGCTGTTATCTCTATTGTGTCGTACTGCTTTTTGTCATAGGTGTCAATATCTCCCGTAAATAAGGGTAATTCTTCTTTTTCCAGCACCGGATCTGGAGAGGTAGGGTTTGTGTCTTTTGGCGGAGTCGTTAGCTCCGGTTTAGCCGTTGGCTTTTCCTCATTGCTACCTATACTGGGGTTTTGTACTTGATTACCACCATACTTTGTAAATATCAGAGCTATACCTATTCCTATAACGACAATAAATACTGCCAATAGGCTCCAGTTTTTCAATTGCTTACTTTTTTTCATTTTCTTATCCTCCTTATGTCACTTTTTCTAGATCCAAACAACTAGCTGTTGGTTTTTATAAGTTATTATAAGAATATTATACCTCTTATACCATTTTTTATCAATCGCTTATAAAAGTCCTTATCCGTTCGAGTAACATCGAAAGTGCTACAGAATTAAAGCCACCTTCTGGAATAATAATATCTGCACGCTTTTTGCTTGGATCTACAAACTGCTCATGCATAGGCTTGACAGTGCTCAGATACTGGTTAATGACAGAATCCAAATCCCTGGCTCTTTCTTTTACATCTCTTACTAAACGTCTAATAATTCTTACATCTGCATCTGTATCTACAAAAACTTTAATATCCATCGAATCACAGAGCTCCTGACTTTCAAAAATAAGAATCCCTTCTATGATAATTACTTTCTTTGGAATAACTTCAATCCGTTCCTTAAGCCTAGTGTATTGAGCAAATGAATAGACCGGACGTTCTATAGGCTCCCATTCTTTGAGTTTTTTGATATGCTCTATTAAAAGCGGTGTATCAAAAGCCTCCGGATGATCATAATTTAGCTGCTCTCTTTCTTTAAAACTTAAGGATTCATTGGCTTTATAATAATAATCATGGGACAAAATAATGACATCTTCACCAAATACTTCCTTGACCTTATAAGTTAATGTTGTTTTTCCCGAACCTGTTCCGCCCGCTATACCTATTACGATAATATTTTCCATTGATTATACTCTCTCTCTCTTGATATTCCTTTTAGCCTTTCGTTAAAGCTTATCTAGTAACATACAATTGCTTTAATTGTATCAACATATCTCTAAGCTCTGCTGCCTTTTCAAATTGCAGCTCTATGGCTGCTTTTTTCATGTCTTTTTCTAATTTCTTGATGGCCTTTTCTAATTCTTCCTGTGTCATGCTTTCAGGGTCTTTTTCCTTAAATAAATCGCTGTTTTCTTTTACAGCCTTAGTGGCAACAATCAAATCTCTTACCTTTTTTTTAATGGTCTGAGGCGTGATATTGTGCGCCTCATTGTAGGCCTGTTGCACACCTCTTCGTCTAATCGTCTCTGAAATAGCTCTTTGCATGGATTTTGTAATGTTATCTGCATACATAATAACCCTTCCCTCTGCATTCCTCGCAGCACGGCCTATAATCTGTATAAGCGAAGTTTCTGAACGTAAAAAACCTTCTTTATCGGCATCCAATATGGCAATCAAAGAAACTTCTGGAATATCTAGTCCTTCCCTTAATAAGTTAATCCCGACCAATACATCAAATACTCCCAGTCTAAGATCCCTTATAATTTCAATTCGCTCTAAAGTTTCAATGTCTGAATGCAGATATTTGACTTTAACACCCATTTCCTTCATGTAGTCTGTTAAATCTTCAGACATTCTCTTTGTAAGGGTTGTGACTAATACTTTTTCACCCTTTGCAACAATCTTATGAATTTCACTAATTAGGTCATCAATCTGTCCCTTAACAGGCTTAATCTCTATCGGTGGATCTAGAAGCCCTGTAGGTCTTATGAGCTGCTCTGCAATTTCAATAGAATGCTCTAACTCATATTGGCTTGGGGTGGCTGATACAAAAAGTATTTGATTGATTTTAGACTCAAACTCATCAAATTTGAGCGGTCTATTGTCAAGGGCCGAAGGCAGTCTGAAACCGTAATCTACAAGTACTGTTTTTCTTGCTCTATCACCGTTATACATGGCTCTTACCTGGGGCATGGTCATATGGGATTCATCAATAATCAGCAGATAGTCTTTAGGGAAATAGTCTAAAAGTGTAAAAGGCATGCTGCCTTCTTCTCTTCCTGATAAATGTCTTGAATAGTTTTCTACACCTGAACAATAGCCCATCTCTCTAAGCATTTCGATATCAAAATTCGTCCTTTGTGCAATTCTCTGAGCTTCTAACAGTTTATCTTCTTGCTTTAATTCCTTAACTCTCTCATCCAGCTCTTCTTCGATTCTCTTGATGGCATCCTGCATTTTGTCAGAAGATATGGCATAAAAAGAGGCCGGAAAAATAGCCACATGTTCCCGATAACCTAAAATATTTCCTGTTAGTGCATCGATTTCAGAAATCCTATCAATCTCATCTCCAAAGAATTCCACTCTTATAGCTCTTTCTGACATAGCTGCGGGTATAATTTCTACCGTATCTCCTCTTACTCTAAAGGTAGCACGGGCAAAATCCATATCGTTTCTTGTGTATTGAATCTGAATAAGTTTTCTTAATACATCATCTCTATCCATCTGTCCATTTACCCTCAAGGAGAGTACTTGATTAGTATAATCTATAGGGTCTCCTAATCCATAAATACAAGATACGCTGGCAATAACAATAACATCCTCCCGTTCACTTAAGGCCGCCGTTGCAGAGTGACGAAGTTTATCTATCTCATCATTAATGCTGGAATCTTTCTCTATATACGTATCACTATGGGGTACGTAGGCCTCTGGTTGATAATAATCATAGTAGGATACAAAATACTCCACAGCATTATTAGGGAAAAACTCTTTGAACTCACTATATAATTGCGCTGCCAAAGTTTTATTGTGCGCCATAATCAGGGTCGGTTTTTGAATATTTTGTATAATATTTGCCATTGTAAATGTCTTACCCGAACCAGTAACCCCCAATAACGTTTGATATTTGTTTTTTTTAATGATGCTATCTACTAACTTTTCTATGGCTTGAGGCTGATCACCAGTAGGTTTAAATTCCGAAACAATCTCAAATTGACTCATATGAACCTCCTTTAAAAATAGTTTTTGTAATCATTATTTTCTTCTCTCTATTTTAACATATTTTTAGGTTTTTCTTATATAAAAAAGCTCTAATATCATTAAAGATATTAGAGTCTTAAGATTGCTCTATTGATGCAGATACGAGCTTTTTATCTGCTCACAAAACTTGAGCACGCTGTTTGCTCAGTTGTACTAGCTGAATAACCATTGACATCAATGGATTCTGCACTGCATATATGATTTTGATTATGCACGCATTGCTCCGCACTGCACCTTACACTGATTTCTGTATAAGGGTCTATAGCTATGGCAGCATTGGTCATACTGCCGTTATTGTCACAAAAAGTATTACAGCTGGTCTCATCAGAACTACGAGCTGCTTTACCTTGTACACTAATAGCCCCCATGCAGCAATACTGGTGGGAATGGTGTAAACAGGTTTGTACACTACATCTTAGCTTAGGCATCTCATCTCTCCTTTATCACACAAAATATAATGATAGTGTGAATAAAACAAGAAAAATTTATACCTTTCTCTTCGTATTATTTATTCCATTCACTTTTGGGTATAAAACAGAAAAAGATAGGGGCCGCCGATCCATTAGGCAATACATAAAGCAGTTCATTGACTTTATCCTTATTAACTACACCGCCGACAACAGCTTGTTGTACATTTTTCAGCAGCCCTCCTAAAGGCATCTCATAAGAACCCTTGTCCACAAATCCAATAGCACCTTTATAGATATTGCCTCTTGCATTAAAAAGAATACCCGTCTCTTCCTTAACCTTAAGTCTTAAATGATAAAGCATGCCGTAATTGCCCTTATTCATAACCCCCTGACCTGTTAAGGCATCATAGCCTTGCATCCAAGGTTCCATATCCCCATCAGGTTTGCCTAACATAATGCGGTAAGGCTTATCATTGTCTATATCCAATGTATAATAGCGGTCTGCATTCTCAAAACTTCCTCTTGAATGAATACCATCCCTAGGCAAAATAGGAAATCCAGCCACTTCTGCAATTTGCGTGTCTCCGCTTACCATCGCTATTGTGACTTCTACTTCTTCATTAGAATAAAAATCTATCATACCCGAAACTGTATCCCCTTTATGCCATTTACGGGCTCCTGTATCAAACAAATACTTTTTTTGTCCCGCCTGAATCGTTATGTCCTCATAAAAATCTTTATTTAAATGATCTTTTAATACAAGGGCTCCCGCATAAAGAATATCATGAGTAGGTCCCTTTGTTCCCTCTCTGCGTTTAGTAACTGTTATGGCTTTATCATTTTTATTTTCTATCATAATGACCAAGCGTTTACCCTCTGACTCATCTTCTATCATATTCCTATGATGATACAGTATTCTGCCTTCCCCTTGGACAACATCCCGATAGAGTATGCCTTTTTGCTTAACAGACTCCGGTGAGTTACTCATCAGTAACTTAGCCCCTGTATTAATAACAGTATAATCCTGTATCAAATCATAATTGATGTAGTTGAAATTGTGCATATTATCAATAACTGTACCGACTATTCCTTCCTTGAACTTGTAATCCAGTTCACTCTGCTCAACTTCATTTGTAATCGTCACCGTTTTCCCCTTTTTTTCACTGAGGTTGCCGTAAGCATCTTTGAGTTGTAATTCAATTAAAAATTTCCCTGGATAAAATAATGCTGTGGGTTTTCCAATGGTGCTCTCCCTATAGGGTGCTTTTTCATCAATGTACCTATAACTCCATATTTCTTCATCTATAGACTCCCACTCTTCATTCTCATATGTAAAGGTCATATCAAGTTTCTCTCCTTGAGCATAGCTTGATTTAGACATCTCAAGATTTGAGATGATAGGTGCCTTATTAGGGTCTACTTCTATTTTTTCAGTGGTCCAAGGACTCCAATTACGCCTATTATCTTTGACCCTCAAAGATACGTAATGAATCCCTGCCGCAGGATGCTTTAGAAATTCTTCCAAATCTGCTGTCCTATTTGTGTTATCATAATCAATTTGCCACTGTCTTTCTATGATGCTGCTGCCTTCCTGTCCATAACTTTCATCTCTCACTTTTACCTCTTGTCCTGCTATGTATGCCTCTTTGTCAAAGCTAAACTTCGCTGTCGGCCGTTCGCCTTTGACCGGCCTATCTAAACCATCTGTAAAGGTCAGACTAACCTTGTTTTTGTCTAAACTAAATGGCATATCAAACTGTTCGCTGATAAATTTAAGCGGTATCATCAATGAACCGTTATGCAGTATTGGCGCAGTCTCCAATGTCACTGATGTCCCATTGATTAAGACTGTCACTTGCCCTTCATAAAATACAATCTCTTTATCATACTTGCTTAAAGTCACTTTTTTGTTAGCTGCATCAAAAAGGCTGTCCGCATCTAATACCTGTTCAGCTACGAACTTAAAAGGTACATACACCCTTTCTTTTATAATAGCAGGTGCAGTACTTAAGTTATACTTTTTGTTATTGATTATAGCCTGTTTGCTATCCAGTGTTAACGTGATCTTTTTAGTATCTGGTTCTATATAAAACGCATCTTTTGGCGTTTCGTCTCCATCAAGTTCTATGGTTTGCTGTATTGTCTCTGCTTGTATAGTACCCATTGGGTAAGCAGCAACAATAAGCGCCATGAGTATAGCTGTCATTTTTTTATTCATCTTCTGTCTCCTATAATACTAACACATTCTACTTTTATTGATATCATTTTGATAATGTACTGAACTATAATTATACCATATTTTTCTATAAATTGCTGACATTTTACAAAATAACCTTGTTTTTATTTGAGTAAAAGAAGTCCTGCTACCACTCCTATGATTGTAGCAACCGTTGTCATCCTGCCATTCCATATCTTTCTGGATTCAGGAATAAGTTCATTGCAAACAATATAAAGTATAATCCCCGCTGCAAGTCCCAAGGCAATAACAATAAACCTTTCACTATTATTTGTTAAAATATAACCTATGGCTCCGCTTATACCCATAATCCCTCCTAATAGCACGGGGAGAACGAGTAAAACACCAAGTTTTACCTTCGCCTGCCTGAAAGGAATGGCTAGCGCAATACCTTCTGGAATACTATGCATTGCAAGCACAACAGCAAACTTTTGTATGGTTTGAAGTGACGCATGAGACAATGCACCAAGTGCAAATCCCTCTGGAATATTATGTATCGCTATACCTATAATCAACGTAAAGGCCGTCCTAATCATTTTAGAATGACTTTTATCCTGCTTATCTATCTTTATAAGTCTCTCTAAATAAGGTGTTATATCGTCCAAGAGCAGTCCAATGGTAACCCCTATCATAATTCCTACGATGACTAAATCCATCCGATTTTTTGATAACGCATGGGGCAGTATATCAAAGCATATGATGGCTATCATAAGACCTGATGTCCCCCCAAACAGCATGCCAATTATCCTTCTGCTTTTAACATTAAATACGTATAAAAGAACGATTCCTATTGCAAGCCCCAACCCTTCGGCAGCTAATGCAATCATACTAATGAGTCCTATATTCATAGACATTCCTCCTCTTTATAAATGTATGGACAAATTTAAAGTTTAGAACACAAAAAGACTCACCTTGCGGCGAGTCTTTTATCTCGTTATAGTTTATTCTTTTATTAATTGTTGGTTACATATTTTAGCTTTTCTGTCTGATCTACTGTTGTGAGTGTTGATATGATTTCTTGTACATCTCCATTTAAAATTTGATCCAGCTTATGAAGCGTCAAACCAACACGATGATCTGTTACACGGCCTTGCGGGAAATTGTAAGTTCTTATACGCTCACTTCTGTCTCCGGTACCCACCTGACTCTTCTTTTCGGCTGCCAGCTCTGCATGTTGCTTCGCCTGTTCCATCTCATACAACCTGGCTCTTAGAACTCTAAGGGCCTTGTCTTTATTTTTTAACTGTGATTTTTCATCCTGACATGAGATAACAATACCTGAAGGTATATGTGTTACACGAACTGCTGAGTCTGTGGTATTAACACTTTGCCCACCATTTCCTGAAGATCTGAATACATCCACTCTTACATCATTTAGATTAAGCTCTACATCCACCTCTTCAGCCTCTGGAAGAACTGCTACCGTCACTGTTGAGGTATGAATACGCCCACCTGATTCCGTGGCTGGAATACGCTGCACCCTATGAACACCGCTTTCATATTTAAGCTTTGAGTAAGCCCCTTGTCCTTTAATCATAAAAATGACTTCTTTAAACCCACCTATGCCATTTTCATTAAGAGACATTAGTTCCGTTTTCCACCTATTGCGTTCTGCATACATGGTATACATGCGGTAAAGCTCTGCTGCAAAAAGAGCTGCTTCATCACCGCCTGCGCCTCCCCTTATTTCTACAATAACATTTTTATCATCGTTAGGATCTTTAGGCAAAAGAAGCAATTTGATTTCATCTTCAAGCGGTTCTATTCTTTTTTTATTTTCTGCCAGTTCTTCTTTTACCATTTCTTTGAAATCTTCATCCAATGTCTCATTTAACATCATCAGGGCTTCATCTATGGCTTCTAAAGTCTTTTGATACTCTTGATATTTTTCAACAATATCTTTTAAGTCACTGTGCTCTTTCATTAATCTTTTCCATTTATCTTGATCAGCTATGATTTCCGGCTGAGTAATCTGCTCACCAATTGTTATAAATTTTGACACTAAATCATCTAACTGCGAAAACATGGGTCACCTCATTAATTTAACTAATTTCAAAACAACAAATCTATTTCTGTTTACTATTCCTAGCTATAACTACTCTGTCTTTTCCTGGCAAATCTTTTAGCGTTTGTATATTGTAAAAACCTTCTTGATTAAGTATATGCGTTACATCCTCTGATTGATTGTAGCCTATTTCATAAGCTATAATCCCATTGGGTTTTAAAAACACTTTGGCTTCCTTAGATATCCTTCTATAAAAAGTAAGACCGTCAAAACCATCAGTCAGTGCAATCCTAGGCTCATACCCCTCCACTTCACGCATAAGGGATTTGCATTCTTCTCTAGAAATATAAGGTGGATTTGATACAATGAGGTCTAGAGTATTTGCTTCTCCTTTGTAGGTATCAAACAAATCACTTTTAATACAGCTTATCCTGTCTTCTACATGGTGATACCTTGCATTTTTCAAAGTGACTTCTAAAGCTTCCTGAGAGATGTCAATAGCTGTAATGTTCATATCTTTTCTGTAATGGGCAAGGGAAATGCTGATACAGCCAGAACCTGCCCCTATTTCTACTACTTGATGGAGCGGCTCTTTTTTTGCAATATCTAAAATTGTTTCTACTAAAGTTTCCGTATCCTGCCTTGGAATAAGAACTCTCTCATCTACATAGAACTCAAGTCCCATAAACTCCTGGCTTTTAGTAATATACTGCAGCGGAATACCCTGAGTTCTTTTAGCTATCAAATACATGTAGGATTCCTCTACATGAGGTGAAATCATCTCATCTCTATTTAAAATCAGTGTGATGTCTTTACAGCCCAGCAAATAACACATCAACAGTCTTGCATCAATAATTGCATCTGGTTTATGATAAGCTGCGAGGATTTCTTCGCCTTGTTTAATCAGTTCATGTAAAGTCGTTCCCAAAGCCTTACTTGTCGATAGGTTCATGTTTAAGCACTCCTTTTACCGCTTCAATAGCAACTTGTATTTGCATATCATCTGGTTCTATCGTTGTAAACTCTTTTTGCAACCACATACCTGGTTTGCTCAAAAAGTCCGCTAACTTATTATTTGGCGAAAGTCTCGCCCATCTGATAAACTCATAAGATAAACCTGCTATAATAGGCACCATAAAAATACGTATAAGTGTCCTTTGCCATAAAATTTGTGTTGTAAATAAAGTAAATACTAAAATACTGACAATCATCACGATAAATAAAAAGCTTGTTCCGCAGCTTTTATGGAGTCTGCTGCATTTTTTTACATTTTCTACTGTAAGTTCTTGATCTATTTCTAAACAATTAATCGTTTTATGTTCTGCACCATGATACTGAAAAGTACGCTGGATATCTTTCATTTTGGAAATAAGCTTCATATAGACTAAAAAGATTAGGATACGTATAGCACCCTCAATAATATTTTGAGCGAACGAACTTGTTACATACTGCTTAAATAATCTGCTGATAAGCATAGGCAATACCATAAATAAGGCTATGGCAAATATAAAAGATATTGCCATGGTGATACCCATAATTATTTTTTCACCCTTTTCACCAAGTTTATTTTCTAACCATATCTCAAATGCGCTTGGCTTTTCTTCAGGATCTTCTTCACCATATAATTCTGCTGAAAAAGTTAGTGTTTTGACACCTAAGACAAGAGATTCTGCAAAAACAGCAATCCCTCTTAGAATAGGCCATCTTAATAGCTTGATCTGATCCATAATACTTGTAGACTTTTTAATATCTGTTGTGATCGTACCGTCAGATTTCCTTACAGAAACTGCATAAACACCTCTGCCTTTCATCATGACACCCTCAATAACAGCCTGTCCGCCTATATTAACCTTTGCCATTCGCTCACCTCCACATTTTGCAAAAAAGAGGCTGAGACCATCCTCTCAACCCCTTCTGTAAGCTATTACATATCATATTTTTTATTGAATTTATCGATTCTTCCTTTTGCTGAGGCTGCTCTTTGTTTACCTGTATAAAAAGGATGACACTTTGAGCATACTTCCACATTGATTGATTCTTTTGTTGAACTTGTTTCAATAGTGTTTCCACATCCGTTACAAGTTACTGATACTGCTTCGTATTTTGGTTGGATTTCTTTATTCATTTAACTTCACCTCTTTCATGACACTTTTCTATGTTAATTTGTACTCTAACAATTTTTGTGACAACATTAGTATTATAGCATGGGTTTTGTAACATTGCAACTATATAACCTGTTATTTTAACGATAAACTATAAAGTTTTTTTCATACGTTCCACAAATTCTTTGTTATTCTCACAAACAAACATCGTATTGATTAAATTCTCTGTTACTTCCGAAATATTGTTGCGATTCAGATCTTTTCTAATACCATAAGCTACACCTGCTTCTTCTGCAGATAATAAAAGATCATCCCGTCTAGTTCCTGACTTATAAATATCAATAGCTGGAAAAATTCTTCTTTCAGAAAGCGATCTGTCTAATACCAGCTCCATGTTCCCAGTCCCCTTGAATTCTTCAAAGATGACCTCATCCATCTTACTTCCGGTATCCACCAGTGCCGTTCCAAGTATCGTTAAACTTCCGCCGTTCTCAATCTTTCTGGCCGCTCCAAAAAACTTCTTTGGCATATGCAGCGCAGCTGGGTCTAAGCCTCCTGACAGTGTTCTTCCGCTTGGAGGAATTGTGAGATTGTAGGCTCTTGCCATACGAGTAATACTATCTAGCAATATGACCAGATTCTTCCCCTGTTCAACCATTCTTTTGGCTCTCTCAAGTACCATCTCTGCCACTTGTTTATGATGTTCAGGCGGCTCATCAAAGGTGGAAGCAATAACCTGTACATCTTTGCCCTGTATCGAACGCCTGATATCCGTTACCTCTTCAGGTCTCTCATCTATGAGCAGTACAATAAGAGAAACTTCACTGTGGTTATGAGTAATCGCATTGGCTATATGTTTAAGAAGGACAGTTTTCCCTGCTTTGGGAGGCGCTACAATAAGTCCTCTCTGCCCTTTACCAATAGGTGCAATAAGATCTATAATTCTGGTAGAGAGAATTTCTTTATCATATTCTAAATGCAATCTCTCATTAGGAAACACTGGGGTAAGTGTTTCAAAATTAGGTCTGTATTTTGCTTTTTCCGGTCTATCTCCATTGACTTTATGCACATATAAAAGTGCTCCTGCCTTTTCTCCTTCTTTAGGTCTTCTCATATCACCTTCAATCCAATCCCCTGTTTTAAGATTGAATCGTCTAATCTGCGATATAGAAAGATAAATATCATTTTCTCCCCGCATAAAATTTTGAGACCTTAAAAACCCATAGCCATCTGCCATGATTTCTAAAATGCCTGCGCCAGTCATCCGCTCACTCTTCGCCTCAATACCGGATAGTGCACCTTCCTCGATAAGACTATCCTCTTCTCCTTCTTCAATACAAGACTCAGATTCTAATAAAACAGGTGAATGCTCTTGTAACGACACCGTAGGCTTATCATTAGCTTCTAAAAAAGAGGAGTTATCACTATCTTCAATACTTACTATCAGCTCACTTTTTCGCATTTTATTAATGTTCTTTATGCCTAAATCTTTAGCTTTCTGCTTCAGCTGAACTAAAGTCAATCCTTCTAAATTACTCATTAACCAATAACTCCTTTGACTTCTCTAGTTTTATTAATTAGTTTAACATATATTAATCATTTATTTCAAGCTAAGATTCATCTGCATATACTTCTTCTCAATCTCCCCGGCACTTATTGGTTTATCCCAAAAAAAACCTTGACCCATCTCACAACCTAGCATACTCATAATTTCAAGCTGCTCCTCATCTTCAATGCCTTCAGCAATGGTTTTAAGATTTAACGTTTTAGCTATAGAAATAATAGCTTCTACTATAGACCTATCCTGAGGATTTTTTACAATCTCTCTTATAAATGAAATATCTATCTTTAGATGATCAAACCTAAATTTTTTAAGATAGCCAATGGACGCATACCCTGTTCCAAAATCATCAATAGATATGGTAAATCCATAGCTTTTGAGTTCACTTATAATGAGCTGAGCAATCCCTATGTCCTCCATGACGGTTGATTCTGTAATTTCTAACACTACATATTCAGGATCAATAGCGTATTGATTTAAAATACTTTTGATATTTTTTGCAAGGGCTGGATTTTTGAATTGCAGCGCCGATAAGTTAACCGAAACCGGCACGATGTGATACCCTTCATCTATCCATTTTCTAAGCTGTATACATACTTTTTCAATAACCATAATACCCACTTTTTCAATTAAGTTCATTTGTTCAAGAAGGCCGATAAATTTTCCTGGCAGGACTAATTCACCGTTGCTTTTAACTCTCCTGATAAGTGCTTCCATACCTACTATTGTATCATTAACAAGATTAACAAAGGGCTGGTAATACACTAAAAACTCTTCATTTTCTACTGCAATTCTCATTTCAGACTCTAGGAGCAGCGTATTTTGAACTTCTTCTTGTATACCCTTTGTATAAAACATATAAGGCGTATATTTAATCTCTTTTTTAGCTTTAGCGAGCGCAATCTGTGCCATCTTTACAAGTTCACTAGCAAGTACTGAATCCCCTGGATAAAGTGCAACTCCTGCTTTGAGCTCCACATACATATAACTGTTATGTATTTTGATAGGTTCTTGCATCATTTGATGGAGCTGTTCGAGAAATTCTTTGATGTGTTCTGTTTCATTGATATTTTGATAAATGATTGCAAAAACATTGCCATTATATTTAAAAATCTCTTTATCTTTATTTAAACTACTTTTTATTCTTTTCCCCACTTCTTTAATAATCCTATCCCCTACGCCAAGCCCATATGTATTATTAATCTCACCTATTTTTTTTATATCTATTAAAATAACTGCAAATTCGGTATTATTTTTTTGAGCTCTTTTAACCTGTTTATGCAAACTTTCCAAAAAGACTTTTTGATTAGGAAAATTAGTTAAATCATCGATATAGCTTATACGATACATTTGCTCTTTTAATTTTTGTGTTTTTGTAATATCCTTTGACACGCATACATAATATTCCAGTTTGTTTTCACTCCATAAAGCTGTAAAACTATTGGTTAAATAAATCCTTTTATTGTGGTTAATAAATCTATTGGTAATAAACTCAAATTTTTCTCCTTCTAAAACAAACTTTCTTATTTTCTCAATAACAATATCATCAGCTAAATCCACACCAACAAACATGCACATATCTTGTCCTAATAAATCTGATTTAACGCACCCGCAGGAAGTATAAACATTTTCATTAGCATAGACAATTTTACCATGTTCATCGCCAATGATCAGCCAATCTTCCATTTCATCTATTACTTTCTCCAATACATCTAATAATTTCGGTTTGTTAATCTCCTGAATAATTGGCATGCGCTTCCTCCTTTACCCTACATTTCTTTCTTCTATTATTTACATATGTTTATTCCCTGTCTGAAGCGCAATAACTCCTGTTCTGACACTTTCTACAATTTCATATTGTCTTACAAGATTTATAAACTCATCAATTTTTTCTTTTGTATTACATAGTTCAAATACAACTACTTCTGTATCCATATCTATAATTCTTACATTAAATTGTTCTGTTAGTTCTTTAATATGAAGGAACAGACCTTTTTGAGCCTTTACTTTTATAAGTGCCAACTCTCTTATAATATCTTGTTTAGCATCTAAAGGCTCTACCTTTTTGATATCAACCAGTTTTTCTACCTGTTTTTGTATTTGATAAATAGAATCCTCATTTTCCGTTACAGAAATGGTAATTCTGGATATGCCTGGATCATGGGTTTCTTCTCCTGCAAAGCTATTCATATTAAATCCTCTTCTTGTAAACAACCCTGCTATTCTAGCCACCACACCATAGTTATTTTCAACCAATACAGATAATATTCTGTTTGTCATATTCCCTCCACCTTATGTCTATAGCTTTTATTCTCCCAAATAATATTACATATTATACTAAATATTATAACATAAATACCTGCTTAATAAATACATTTATTGATTAAGATTACAAATTTTTACCATTTTAATTTTAAAAAGGATTCTTTTGACTTCAAAGAATCCTTTCCATATTATTATATTTTATAAATGTTCAGGTTGTTTGTTGAATTTAGCAAGTTTTTTTCGAACACGACCCTCGATATCTGAATAAGTGTATCCTGTTATGATTTGCATGCCTTCTTCAATAGTTGAAACTGCATAGATGTGGAACAAATTCTTCCTAACAGCATCCACTATTTCCTCTTCTAACATGAGTTCTTTTTTGTTCTGAATGGGAATGATTACCCCTTCATTACCTTTCAAACCCCTTCTTTTACAAGTTTTAAAGAAGCCTTCTATCTTTTCATTAACGCCTCCTATAGGCTGTATCTGCCCATACTGATTAACTGATCCGGTTGCCGCAATATTTTGTCTGATTGGTACCTCTGATAAACTGGATAATATCGCATAGAGTTCAACACTTGATGCACTATCTCCATCTATTCCCGAATAACTTTGCTCAAAACAGATATTACAGCTTAAAGAAAGCGGCATATCCTGTGCAAAGCTGTGTCCTAGAAATCCTGTTATAATTTGGATACCTTTCGTGTGAATATCTCCACTTAGGCCTGATTCTTTTTCTATATCAACAATTCCTAGTTTGCCTTTGTAAGTGGTTGCCGTAATCTTAACAGGTCTTCCAAACATATACTCATCTACTGTATAGACCGCTAAGCCGTTGATTTGACCTATTTTTTCTCCCTCAGTATCAATCAGATAAAGATTATCTATAATTCTCTCATCTATCCGCTTTTCTAACTTAAGTTTGAAATTTTGTCTATGCTGAATAGCTTTACAAACGCTCTCTGCACTGATAATATCTTTTGCAAAAATACTGGATTCTCTTACTAAATCTAATAAAGTTTCTATATTGGCTGGTAGTTTTCTTGGATTTTGTGCCACCCTATTTCCATATTCACCAATCTTTATAATCCCTTCTAAACTTACAGAAGGTAATCCTTCTTCGTCACATAGGTTTTTAACCAATTGAGCAAGCTTATTAAGCTGTTCTTTACTACTTTCTATCTCATCATCAAAATCAATTCTTATTTTAAATAATTTTTTAAAGTCTTCATCATAACTGCTGAGTGTATGATACAACTCATAATTACCCAATAAAATGATTTTTATATCCGCCTTTAGAGGCTCTGGTTTTATGGATGTGACCGTAGTAATATTCATATCTTCTGGATTTTCAATACGAATATATCCTGTCTTAAGCATTTTTTTAATCGCCATCCAGCTTCCTATATTTTCTAGTATACTCTGTACCCTGAGTACCAAATACCCGCCATTGGCTTTATGAAAAAGTCCTGCTCGTATATTAGTAAAATCACTGTACAGCATATTCAGTTCACTATCTAATAAAACTTTTCCTGTCAAATTATAATTTTCAAGGTTAATGTCTGTAACGATAGGTGCTCCTTTCGTTTGACTATGATCCACTATTAAGTTGACGCCGTATTTCTTAACTAACTTTTGTATCCCATTTGCCGTAAGCCAAGGAAACATCTCTTTCATATCCTTATTGGATGTTTCATGCTCATTTTCAAACAAATGAAGATTATCCAAAACATCTTCGCTAACTTCATCTAAATAAGTGGTTATATCCTTATAGGCTTTGTATTTTTCTTTGAGTCGTTTCAGTACCCATCCAATCTCATTAAAAAAGATTTCTCTGTCAATCTCCTCTAATTCCTGTAGACAAACTTTTTCCTTTGCATTGATACGTTCTGCAACGCTGTCTGCTACCGTATAAAGTTTGGAAAGCTTCTCATTTAACAACTCTTTCTGTTTTTTAGATAAATGCTCATACTCCTCTTTGCTGATAATGTCACCATCTTCTCCTAAAGGAGCAAATCCTATGCCATCTTTAGTTTGTTTCACCAAAATACCCATTGCCTCAGCTTTTTCTTCTAGTTCCATAAGGAGTTTTTGTTTCTCACTTTCTAGTTCAGCAGCAATACCTTGCCTTTGTTTGTTAGCCTCAGTACTTTGGAGTTTTAAAGGTAATTCATTTATTATAAATTGAACAAATTCATTCATATCTTCTTTAAACTTTTTGCCATCACCGGGCTGTAATATGATAAGCCTAGGGATTTCTGAGTTTATAAAATTATAAACATAACTTATATCTTGAGGAGTATTCATATGCTGTGCTTGTCGTTCCAGTATACTAATAATAGAACTTAATTTTCCAACACCACATTCTCCGCATATATACATATTATACCCTTTGGCATTTATTTTCAGCCCTATTTTGAGTGCATCCTGTGCGCTTTCTTGCCCAATTATTCCATTACTACCTAAGAGTTCATCTGTAGTAGCAAATGAGAAATCAGAAGGTTGATATGAAAGCTTAAGTTCATCCCATTTGAGCTCAATGTTATTGTTCATATGGTTCCCCCCCTACTACTACTATATTCCACTACTCTTCAATAATTTCACAAAATTTTACATTTTATTTTTAAAAACACTTTTTTTTGCCCTTTTTTATAAAAAGCACACCCTATTAGAATTCCTAAGGTGTGCTGAAGTTCTATTGTTGCCATTGGCTCTTCGGAATAAACCCTATCAGAACTGGAGCTGATGAACCGTTTGGAAGCATGTATTCAAATTCTTTTGTTTCTCCTGCTTTAATGATCCCTAAAACAGATGCTTTAGTTGTTTCATTATAGAAAAATCCTTTGACAGGCATTAAATAGCTATCTCCATCTTTCCATTTAACAGCCCCTCTAAATATATCTCCCCTTGGATTTAGAATCATACCCATATCTTCTTTTGCTGTTACTTTAATATGATAGGTAATCCCAAAGTTCCCTCTGTTCTGAACGATCTCACCTGTTATGGCATCATATCCATTGACCCACTCTGAAACACCTTTCCCTATGATTAACTTTTGTGCTTCATCTGCTTCTAAGTCTACAGTATAGTGGATGTCTGTTGTATAAAAGGTGCCCCTTGGATGGATGTCTTTGCCTAATAACTCCATCGTTGCAATGGCTTCGATGGGTACACTTTGTCCTATGGCCGCTGCAGTAAAAGTGACACTTCCGTCAGTTGTGATGTCCATAAGCCCAGAGATACATTGACCCTTAAGCCATCTTCTTTGCACTGAATCATAAATATATTTTTTCTCCCCTGGCTGAAGTATATATTCTTCTATACTGGTACTCTTAAAATAATCATATAACAGCTGCTGTCCTATATAAAGAGTGTCCTCAGACGGTCCTTTAACAACTTTGTTTTGAACAATCATATGTATCGGCTGATCTGTTGTGTTCTCTGCTAATAGAACCAATCTTTTATTATCTGTATCATTTTCACTTTGCACCATATCATTGATGTGATGCAATAAGATTCTTCCTGATCCTAGAATACTTTCTTTATACAAAATCCCTTGTTTTTTAACCACTTCCGGTGAATCACTCATCATCATAGTGCCCGGTATTGCTGTCTGTTCACTGGGAAATATTTCTTTATAGCTTTGATAATTAAATCTTTGGAAATTATCTATGATATCCCCTATTTTGCCTTCTGTAAATCTATACTCTAATTCACTTTTCAACACTCTGTCATTAATGGTGACAACCACTTCTTTTTTATCACCCATATTGCCGTAAGCATCTTCTAACTGGAGGGTAATAATGTATTCGCCTTCAGCAAACAGTGCTTTGGGCTTATCAATAACCGCCTTGTTTTCAGGTGCATCCGCTGGTCTATAAGTCCATCTCTCGGACTTTATAGACTCCCATTCTTCATTTTCAAAAGCATAGGTAAATGCAAACGCTTCTCCTTGTGCATAGCTCCCTCTATCCGCTTCAAGCTCTGTTACAACTGGCTTTTGGTTTGGGGCAATCACAATGGTTTGCTCTGTCCATTCACTCCAAATGCCCTTTTCATTTCTGACTTTAAGAGATACCTTGTAGCTTCCTTCTTTTGGTGTCTTAAAAATATTGCTTAGGCTAGAATGGGTTAAACTTGGATTATCATTAATCATCCATAGCTTCTCTACTATCAATGCATTACTGACATCGTAACTTGTATCAACGACTTGTACAGTCTGTCCTGCTATGTAATATGGCTGCTCAAAATTGAACTCTGCCACCGGCTTTATCTCTTCGCTGCTGCCTCCATCCTCTATGTTTGAAATAAGTGTTATGGTTTTGTCTGCTTCATTGTACTGGGTCGTTATACCGTAAGTCTCGCTCATGAATCTTACTGGCAAAAGTGTTACCCCGTTATCAATGACTGGAACTGCTCCGATGTCTATAGTTGTTTGCTCTCCATCCTCAGGAGTCTCCATCACCATAGGTGTGTTTTTAATAACAGCTGTCTGACTTCCTATGGTAAGCACCACTTCCTTTAGACCTTTTTTAACACTAATCTCTCTGGTTTCAGAATTCCAATAAACAGTTGCTCCTAAAATATGGTCTGCTACAAATCTCAGGGGCAAAAAGGTTCTTCCATCAATCACTTTAGGCGGAGCCAGAAGCGTCTGAACCTCACCGTTAACGATCGCTGTATTTGAATTTAATGCGAGTATCACTTGATTGGTCTGAGGTACTTCTATTGCCTCATTATTTTCTTGCTGTGCAGTGTTTCCCTGCTCTTCTCCCGTGACTTCTGGGACTTCTATAACTTCTTCTGATACTAATTGTTCACCCTCTACAGTTTGAAGTGTCTGCTCACTTATCGGCTGTGCCAAAACATGACTGCTACTGGCGATAGTTGTTGCCAACAACAGCATACTTATTAATTTCTTTTTCATACTATACTCCTTTTATGTATTTGCATAATCTCTTACCTTAAGATGACTCTCACTATTATACCTTATTTTCCCTTAAGATTAGACCCTTGGCAGCATTTTGTGAGTAAAAAGTAATCTTCCTGTAATATCTCCTGCCAAATTTAGGCTGCACTACAGCAAAAAAAATAAGCCAGGCATCATTCCTCTTATTTCTGGCTTATTGCTGTATTTGAAGCTGCATAATCACTGCATCTTCTTCAGGTTTTTGATAATATTTTTTTCTTATGGCAATAGGGGTAAAACCATAGGACATATACAATGACTGAGCTGCTTGATTACTGCTTCTAACTTCTAGGGTTATAGAGAAAACTTGGTTTTGTCTGGCTCTTTCTATCAAATCTTTAAGTACCTGTTTACCTATACCCTTTTTTCTATAAGCTTTTTGCACGGCAATATTCGTTATTTCCCCTTCTCCCATGACGGCCCATAGCCCCCCATAAGCTACAATTTTCTCATCAACTACAGCCACGCTATAAAAAGCAAGAGGGTTATCCATCTCTTGACTAAGAGATTCTTTTGACCAAGGGATACTAAAGCTGTCACATTCTATTTCATAGACTCTGTCAATATCCTCCATTACCATTGGCCTAATGATCATTGGTTTTCCCTAGCCTCCAGCTCTCTTTCAGCCTGTGATTTTCTAAGATACATCGGCACAAATAAAGCCGCTTCTACCCCATGACCTTTTTCATACTCCTTAACCGCTAAATCTACCAGTGCACTGGCTCTCTGCAGCTGAAGATGGCTTGGAGCAAAGACCGCTCTTTCTCCTAGATAGTTCTCTATTTTTTCCTTCAGTGGCCAAACTGCATCTCCAAGAAAAACAATCGTCTCCTGTTTATCTGAAAGTTCCTTCATATACTCATCACTATCCACCGCCCTATAGTCTGTAAGCCTCTCAAGCTCTTTGCCTGCCCATTTGTAAGCGGCTGTATAGACTTGATTTCTTCTTGCATCCATCATAGGGCAAATCATATAGGCCGTATGGGGTATATTATTGGCCATCACATCAAGCGTTGGTATCCCTACTACTGGTATGTCCAGCGCCATTGCCAAAGCTTTGGCTGTTGTTACGCCTATTCTAAGTCCCGTAAAAGAACCTGGTCCGCTTGTTACAGCTATGGCATCAAGGGACTTTAAATCCAGTCCAATCAGTTCTTTCAAATGCGCCATCATTGGCATAATGGTTTCTGAGTGTGTCAGCTTATGACATATATAATATTCTCCCACCAATCGGTCTTCCTTCATATAAGCTATACTTCCGGCTATCCCTGATGCATCTATTCCTAAAATATTCATTTTGCTGGCTCCTTAATACTAATTTTTCTATACTCAAAGCTTTTGCTCAAGTCTTTTTCTATATAAATCCATCTAGCCTCTTTGGGAATAACTTCCCTTACATTGTTGGCCCATTCAACTAAGCATACGCCTTGTCCAAAGAAATAATCTTCATAGCCAATCATTTCTAACTCATCACTGTCTTCTATCCTATACATATCAAAATGATATAAGGGTAATTCCCCCTCGTATTCCAGCACAATGGTAAAGGTTGGGCTTGTCACATGCTCTTCTATACCTAGTCCTTTAGCAAAACCTTTTGAAAAGATTGTTTTCCCGACTCCAAGATCTCCTATCAAGCAATAAATCTCTCCAGCTTCGGCCTCTTTCCCTATTTGATACCCTATCTCTAAGGTTTGATTTTCAGATATCGTTTCAAACGTAATCATCTATTTATCCTCTCTATCATTTTTTATCCATTAACTCATTTTAATACTACCTTATCAAACTTTCAACCAAATTCCCCCATACTCCTTAAAATATTACCATATTTTAGCCACTTATGCATAATATACGTTTTAAAAGTGCATAATGATTTCAAAACACTGAAAGGGGTTATATCATGAGCAGACTGCAAGGCAGTAAAACTTTACTTAATCTTATGGCCGCATTTGCCGGTGAATCACAGGCACGGACAAGATACGACCTATACGCTGAGATAGCACGCAACGAAGGGCATGCTTATCTTCAAAGCATCTTTGAAGAAACGTCTAAAAACGAGATTGCCCATGCACAGATCTTTTTTAACTATCTGACAGACGATCTCAAAAACGGCGAATTCCCCGTCCATACCAACTATCCTATCGGCATGTTTCATACTACTGAAAATCTTCTATATGCTGCTGCTGGCGAACAGGATGAGGCCACAAATGTTTACCCTTCGTTTTCTAAGATAGCTGATCAGGAAGGTTTTAAGGACATTGCCAATACCTTTAAGATGATCAGCGAAATAGAAGCCCATCACGAAGCACGTTTTATGCAGCTGGCAGACCAAATGAAAAGCAATACCCTTTATAAAAAAGAGCAAAAAGTTTACTGGAAATGTCTGAACTGCGGCCATGTACATGAAGGGCTTTCAGCTCCCGGTGTTTGCCCAGTCTGCAAACATTCTCAGGGTTATTTTTATGTGGTTCAAGATGTAGTAATGGGATAAAAAATAAAGTCAAAAACAATTTCTTGTTTTTGACTTTATTTTTTATTTATTCAGCTGAACAACACTTTCATGTTCATTAATAAGACCTCTGAGACGTTTATAAAGTATAAAGGTAATGGTGCCATTTACCCCTGCTTTAATGATATTAAAAGGAATAATGATTGGAACTAGCATCCCTAATACAGCTTCAAGAGGAACTCCTAAGAAAATCGGTGTAAAAATGATATTCCACAACACCATCGTAACAGTCATTGTCAAAGTGCCAAGAACTAATGCAATAATACCCGATCTTTTTGTTTTGCTGCGTCTATAAATATTGCCTGCTACAATGACAAAACTTCCTGTCGCAAATATATGCATCATGATGCCAATGATACCACTGGCAGAACTCACTGTAAGTCCTTGTATAACAGCAGCTATGACAGCAATAATAAGTCCTGCTAAAGGCCCAAAAGCAAAAGCTCCAAAAATAATCGGAATATCTGCTGGGTCGTATTCTAGATAAGGTGCTGCCGGAAAAATAGGGAAGTGAATCAAATAAACTAACACCACCGAAAGTGCAATAAGCACCGCCATATTCACTAATTTTTTTGTATTACTCATCATATAATCTCCTTTAAAATAAATATTTCAAATATAAAAAGCAACCCAAATATTCTTAGGGTTGCTTATATTATGTGAGGTTATACAATGAATCATAATATACAACTCTTCTGCCATCCAGACTTTACTGTCGGTTTTGGATTTTCACCAAATCAATACATCCCTTAAGATGTAGTCGCGGACTTTACCGCCGGTCGGGAATTTCACCCTGCCCTGAAGAATTAGATTAACTTCTTATATTCAATTTAATATAAAGTATACGCTATATGTGTACTTATTTCAATAGCGAGTTTTTGAATTTTAAAAAATGAGCTGTTTATTTACTGTTAATTACTCTTATTATTTCTAGCATCTGCTTAATATCATCCGTCACCATAGCCACTTTAGATTTTTCGATGAGAATATTTCCTCCTGTCATGATATAAGATGGAAATACTCTGATATCCCCATAAAAGTATTCATTTTTTCGTATTTTATAGGTTGATTCAGATGGAATAACGTTCTTTTTTGTGTTCTTCTTGGCAATCATATTAAAGGCCTTTTTAGCCACATCCCCCATTAACATAATGACACGTAAATTAGGGTATAGTTTTAATTCTTCTTCTAATATAAAGTTATGGCTCTTGATGACATCACTATCTACTGAATAACTGGATTTAGGACATTTAACAGCAGTTGTGATATAAATCCCTTTATTAATGATATCCTGAATGTTGTTAACATCTGCTCCAGCATTTCTAAATAAAGAGAGTGTCGTTTTCATATAGTCGGGCTGTTCAGCCGTGCTGTAAAAAAAGTCACTAGGGTCTTGTGGTGTAACTTCATTTATCATGATTACCTTGATATGTTCTGAATCCAAACAGGTATCAGGCAACTGCAATCTGTCCATATTATCAGTCTGTTTACTTTGGATGATATATTTTGCAAGATACTCTTTTACATCAACCTGCATTAATATTCCTCCTTATATTCTTTCTCTTTTACAACAATTGAACAAGATACTACAAATGCCAACTCTCTGCTTTAGACCTTCATACTTAGCGCAATCTTATTTTTTTCTACATCCACAGAAAGGATGATAATATCCACGATATCCCCTACTTTAACCACTTCTAAAGGATGTTTGATAAATTTATTGCTCATCTGTGAGACATGTACAAGTCCATCTTGGTGAACCCCTATATCAACAAAAGCCCCAAAGTCTACTATGTTTCTGACCGTGCCTTTGAGTTTCATCCCTTCTTTGAGGTCTTTAATTTCTAAGACTTCACTATGCAGGATAGGTTTTGGCATATCTTCCCTTGGGTCTCTGCCTGGTTTTTCTAATTCCTTGATGATATCCACCACTGTAGGGACCCCTGCACCCAGTCTGCCTGCTATGTCTGCTACATCGGCAATCTTTGTATGAATATCTTTAAAACTTGTACTTCCTAAATCTTTTTTCGAATACCCTAACTCTTCAAGAAGCTTGTGAGCCAGTTCATAGGACTCTGGATGAACGCCTGTAGCATCTAAAAACTGCTTACCGTCTGTAATTCTGAGGAACCCTGCGCATTGCTCAAATACTTTTGGCCCCAGTCCTTTTACTTTTTTGATTTGAGCCCTTGTCGTAAACTTACCACACTCTTCCCTATAAGCAATAATATTTTGTGAAACTGTTTTTTTAATACCTGCTACGTATTGGAGCAAAGAAGCAGAGGCTGTATTAATATCCACGCCTACCTCATTAACAGCTCCTTCTACAACACCGCCTAGGGCTACTTCAAGCCTTTTTTGATTCATATCATGCTGATATTGCCCTACGCCTATGGCTTTAGGATCTATCTTTACCAGTTCTGACAGAGGATCCTGAAGCCTTCTGGCGATAGATACAGCACTTCTCACACCCACATCGTCATGGGGAAATTCTTCTGTCGCCAGTTTGGAAGCTGAATACACCGAAGCCCCTGCTTCATTCACAATCACATAATGGATAGGGCGGTCTATTTCTTTAAGCATGTCCGCTACAAACTTTTCCGTTTCTCTCGAGGCTGTGCCGTTTCCTATAGATAATAAATCCACAGAATAGGTCTCAATCAGCTCCTTGAGTTCTTTTTTGGCTTCTGCAACTTTACTTTGAGGCGGTGTCGGGTAAACTACTGTCTTAGCTAACTTTTTACCTGTGGCATCTACTACTGCTATTTTACAGCCCGTACGGTAAGCAGGGTCCACCCCCATGACATGATGCCCTTTAATAGGTGCCTGCATCAGCAGCTGATGAAGATTTTTTTTGAATACTTCTAACGCACCCTCCTCTGCCTTTTCTGTCAGTTCTCCTCTAATATCTCTTTCTACCGCTGGTGCTATAAGCCTTTTATAACTGTCTTGAATCACTTCTTCTAGCAGCGTTCTGGTTGTACTGTCTTTTATGATGACCTGTTTATCTAAGTATCTTACAATATCTTCTATAGGCGCCTCTATTTTTACAGTCAAAGCCTTTTCATTTTCTCCTCTGTTAATTGCCAAAATGCGATGTCCTGGAATGGTATGAATAGGTTCACTATAACTGTAATACATGTCATAGACCGTTTTTTCTTTTTCATCCTTTGCTTTAGAAACAATCATACCTTTTTTAAAGGTTAGTTGTCTGATATACCCCCTAAAGGTTGCGTGATCCGATAACTCTTCTGCCAGGATATCCTTGGCACCTTCTAAAGCTGCTTTGATGTCCTCAACCCCTTTTTCTGGACCCACAAAAGCTTCGGCTTCCTGCTCTATGTTCTTTTCTTTTTGCCCCATGATCATAAGCGCCAAGGCTTCTAAACCTTTTTCCTTAGCTATCGTTGCCCTTGTTCTTTTCTTCGGCCTATAGGGCAAATACAAATCTTCCACCTGTGTTACGGTCACAGCCTCCTGTATAGCCTTTCGCAACTCATCAGTAAGCTTACCTTGCTCTTCTATACTTTTTAGAACTTGTTCTTTTTTGGCTTCAAGGTTTTGTAGATAAGCAAAACGCTCTCCAAAATGACGGAGCACTTCATCATTTAGTCCCCCTGTAAGTTCCTTTCTATATCTGGCTATGAAAGGGATGGTGTTCCCTTCCTCTATTAATTTTACGGTATTTTCTACCTGATGCTTTTTTATATTAAGTTCTTGTTGTAAAATATTGATAATATCCATGTTTTTCTCCTTAGTTTCCTAGTCTTTTATCATCCTATCATATCTGAGGTCAAAAATATAGTCTGTACACCTCTGTCTGTACAGACTATCCCCCTAACTAGGCTATGGTAAATCTGCATATTGCACCTTAATCCTGTTTAATAATAGGCTTATGTTCTCTTCACAATCCTCATGCACTATAAGATTTTTATTGACCGTGAGCATAAGTTTTAATTCCATAAAAATAGTGGTACCGGATTGTTCATTGCTGATTAAATACAACTGTCCCCCATGTAGTTCCATTACCTTTTTTACAAATTCAAAGGAGGCTATCTCGTTGATGGTCTCTTTTGTGTAACTCTCTTCTTCTTCACCGGTGTAGGCGTTAGGCAAAATAGTCGCTGCACTATTAAGGCTTATAACCACCTTATCCTGTATCCTTTTTAAGTGAATAATAACTTCACACCATGATCTTTGATAACTTAAAAGTAGTGCTATCAAGTTCAAAATACTTCTTTGTAAAAGTTCTTCATCCACCTCAGCATAAAGCTCCTCTTGCTTGGCATCCAATTGGATAGACCATTTGGCATTGTATTGACCCAGCGCTGCTAAGATGTCTTGTACAATAAATATCAGGTTTCCCCCTGTATATTTGGGGGTGATGTAGCCTTCATCCAGTTTATTGTTATCAATAATATTGGTAATAAGTTTAGTGGATCTATAGCAATTTACCCGAATCTCCTGTATAAGCTCTTTCATTTCTTCATCTTGCTCATCATTTAAATCAAGCACAAGTACCTCGGTCGCACTTTGGATCACATTGATAGGCGTCTTTAATTCGTGGGAAAGATTGATAATGGTTGTCCTATCCTTCTCATTATCGTCCAGTTTCCTGTTCGTCACCTTTACTTTTTGCATGATAGTATCCCACGGCAGTGCTATTCTTTCACAAAAAATACATACCATTAGTTGATAAGTATAAATAAACCTAAACAAAACAAGACTAGAATAGATAAGCTCATTGGGATTATAAATATAGCAGATAGATAAGATATGATAAATACATTTAAAGCCCAAAAATAAATACATTCTGTAAGGAATTTTTTTATCAAATATCCCAACAAGGTATTCATTCAAATACATGGTCCATATCACTAGCCCTATAGTAAATAACTCTATAACGTAAAACACCAAAATAAGATACTCTCTTTCATAATCCATAAACCTAGGAGTTAGAAATAGGCATAAAATAATAACAAACGTTACTGTCGTCACAATATATGTTTTTACTGCATTAAATTCTTTTTTTAAGTACGTATAAGCCATGATAATATACATGATTTCAAAAAGATCTGTTCCCATTCTAACTTTTATATAAACTCTGCTTAAATAGGCCCCATAATGGTTCCGCACCATCATAATAACAATGACCAAAATGGCTATATACCTATAAGAAATCGCTAAAAACTTAAAAATATTATTTGTACTTTTGCCTACGCTGTTCCTCATAAGCATGATGGTCCCTAAACTCATCACCGCAATAAACATATTCATAATATATTTTAAAAAATAAAAATCAAACTCGCCCATTACCAGATACATAATCATAGTAATCCCTAATAAAAATACTGAAACATTTAAAATATCTCTTTTTATTTCTTTAATAATCCACATAATCTCCCCTATTTACTAACGTGTTATTCTCAAATCCGAAAACTCTATTTTCATTTTATCTTCCAATTCCCCTCTATTAGCGTTGCCATATTCATAAACTTCACTTTTGATTTCTTCATGGATAGGCAGACAAATACTTACCATCGTCCCATAGTTTTCTTTACTGACAATATAAATGCTTCCTTGGTGCATTTCTATAAGCGACTTAACTATGGGCAGTCCAAGTCCACTGCCTTCTTTTGCTTTATCCAGTATCGTATTACCTCTTTCAAACCTATTGAAAACAGTCTCTAATCGCTCTTCTGCAATGCCGACCCCAGTATCTTGTATGCATATATAGACATTGTTACCTTTCGTATTGATAAAAATAGCTATACTGCCATCATCTTTATTGTATTTGATAGCATTAGATATAATATTAAGCATCACTCTTTCTACAAGCTCAGGATCTATGTAGCAATAGATATTGTCTTTAGACTTAATAAGTGTAATATGGATATGCATAGAAGTAAAATAAGATTCTATCGAATCAATCAGCTGCTCCATCAACTGCACAATATTAACATAGGTAAACTGTGGCATAATTCTTCCCGAGTCAATTTGATTAATGGCCCTAATATTATGGGTAAGCTTTTTAAGCCGATACACGTTTTGTGTAATCATATGTACATACTTAAGTTTTTTTAAGTAAGTTTGCTCCTGCATTTTGCTTTTAAGTTTTTCATTGGTATCCTCAACTTTTTGTATATATTCCTGCAATTTTTCCGCTACTATAATCAAAATATCTTTTCGCTTAATATCTTCTTTTAGTTTTTTGGTTTTACCATCTAAATCTTCGTCCATGGGGCTCCATATCACATAATGGGTCTCCTGATAAATAAAAGAAAATATATTTCCATAATAAATAAGCTTCAATAAACTGAGTCCCATCCCCCCTAGTGGGTGAGCATTCCATTCCAGAATCAGATACATCATTTGATAAATGCTATGGAGGATTAAAACAAATAAAATCCTATAATGATTAACTTTGCAGAATACATTGACACTTTGACAATAATCAACTAAGAAAATGATTGTTCCCCCCAATAAAAGCAGCCGTATAACCATTTCTATCTTTACTGCATAAAAAGAATATATAGGCAACAGGCTCAAAAACTCTATTCTATAGCTTAATAAAATACTTACTATAAGCAGAACCCCGCTAAAGTAACCATACTTCTTTAAACTTGTGGTTTGATTAACATACTTGATACCTATGATGATATAAACTATTTCTAATAAGTCTATAACCACCCCTACTTGATAATGGGATGCTTCTGAGATGACTCGGTACTCATCATTATAAAACTTAATAATGAGCAAAATAGCAAGTGTAGCATATCCTATTGCAATCATATTAGACTTATTATTTTGCTTATCTTTTATGTGATTGCACACCACTATGATGCCAGCCATTCCCCATAAGGCCATAAATGCAGTGGCTAGATTGATTAATAAAGCAGGTTTTAATAAATAACTGATATTAAAGGCTATGATACATATAACAATGCCTGCTTCCAATAATCCTTTTAAATTTTTAACAATCAACTGCTTAACTCCCACTCTATTCCTCCCCTACCACTTCTTTTAATAAATTATACTACTATTCAATTAAATCTTCAAACTAATATATTGCTCACATTGATAAAAAAAGCGTATAAATTTCCCTTATATAAGAAATTTATACGCTTTTAAATTAATATTTAAGTTCTTCATTGATCCAGACTTTAGCGCCCTCATTATCTACCTGAAGCATCTGAACCTGCCATTTATCAGTAAGAGTATCCAGATATTGAGCCATTTCTTTTCTAAAAGCCACTACATTCTTAATAACTGCAATAAGAGTAGGCCCTGCACCACTCAGAAATGCACCTTTCGCTCCGTAGTACTTTGCCTGATTTATAATTTCATACATATTTGGAATAAGCTGTGCTCTATACGGCTCGTGAAGTCTGTCTTCCATAGCTAGACTCAAGTTATCTATATCTCCTGTAATCATAGAGGCTGCCAGAAGCCCTGCTCTGGATGAGTTAAAAATAGCATCTTTTAATGAAACTTCTTTTGGTAAAACACTTCTTGCAAGTTCTGTAGAAAGTGTAAAATCCGGAATCATTACTGCAAAATGTATATGCTCTGCCACTCTTACCTTAACATATTTCATATCCCTCTCGTTCATAGCCCCTATTGTCATTCCCCCTAATATAGCCGGGGAAGTATTGTCAGGATGTCCCTCAATTTGGGCCGCCATCTGTACCAGCTCTTCCTTTGAAAAAAAACTTTTGCTCAAGGCATTGGCGATATGCAGACCTGAAACAATACAGGCTGCACTGCTCCCAAGTCCTCTGGTATGAGGAATACTGTCTTGCTGCACAAGCCTTATACTTGGCATACTCTTTCCAATGTTATTATAAAAATACTGTATCGTTTTATAAATTAAATTGCTTTCATCTGTAGGAATATCTGGACTGCCGTCTTGAATAATAATCTCAAATCCTTCTTTAATTTCCTCTGCATAAACGATATTATACATACTAAGTGCCATACCAATACTGTCAAATCCAGGCCCCATATTGGCTGTTGTCGCAGGTACTTTTACTTTAATCATTTCTTGTCACCTCATCTTTTATACTCTATTCAAATGATTTAATCTCTATTTATCCTTTTTTTATAAAAAGCATAAAAGGTGAGAGATAATAGTATCACTCACCTCTTTACTATTTATTTTTGGGCTTAATCTGCTAAATTAAATTTTTCATGAATAGCATTCATTGCTTTATGCATTTGTTTTTTGTCTATTAGTATAGAGATTTTAATCTCTGAAGTTGAAATCATGTGAATATTAATATTAGAATCATACATAGCCTCAAACATTTTAGAAGCTACACCAACATTTGCTACCATTCCAGCCCCTACAACAGATACTTTTGCTAAGTTTTCGTTGTAATCGACTGCTTTGGCTCCCCATCTTTCTCTGTTTTGTTCAATAACTTCTTTGGCATCTTCGAGAGCTGTATCGGGTATCGTAAAAGAAATATCTTTTGTCTTGTCTCTTCCAATCGATTGAAGAATAATATCTACATTCACATTTTTCTTTGCAAGTGTAGCAAAAACATCAAAAGCCTTTCCTGGTGTATCTTGTAATCCAATTAAAGATACACGCGCAATCTCATCATCTCCTGCAACACCACTAATTAACATTCTTTCCATTTTACATGCCTCCTTAACGATTGTTCCCTCTGCGGTAGTTAAACTTGATCTAACAACTAGCTCTACATTGTATTTTTTAGCCAATTCAACGGATCTATTGTGAAGTACCTTAGCCCCTAATGAAGCTAACTCTAACATTTCATTATAAGTAATTTCATTTAATTTTTTAGCATCTTTTACAACTCTTGGATCTGCTGTGTAAACACCTTCTACGTCTGTATAAATCTCACATTTATCGGCGTTAAGTGCTGCTGCTATTGCTACTGCGGTAGTATCAGAACCACCTCTTCCAAGTGTTGTAATGTCATCAAAACGATTCATCCCTTGAAAACCTGTGACAAGAACAATATTTTTTCGGTCTAATTCTCTTCTTATTCGGTCAGGTTTAATTTTTTTAAGTCTTGCATTGCTATAGGTTGAAGTCGTTATCATCCCTACTTGATAAGCATTTAACGAAATACAAGGAAATCCGAGTTCTGCAAGAGCCATAGCCATCAATGCAACCGACTGCTGCTCGCCTGTTGATAATAGCATATCCATCTCCCTTTTAGGGGGGTTTTTGCTAATTTCTTTTGCTTTCGCAATAAGATCATCTGTTGTATCTCCTTGTGCCGAAAGCACGACAATAACATCATTTCCTTCTTTATACGTCTCGGCAACCCTTTTGGCAACATTAAAAACTCTTTCTGCATTAGCAACAGAGCTTCCTCCAAATTTTTGTACGATTAACACATTTTCTCCTCCTCTAATCTCATTCATAGTTGTTTTCTAGTTGTCCTGCTCATTATTTCATTGAAGAAATACATCCATCAGGGTATGTCCTTCTTCGATAGAATAACCGGTGGTTTTTGCAAAGCTCTCTGTGTAACTATTCTTCTCATTAATCAAATCATTACCCCTCTGATACATCATAAAAGGTACAGGATCTCCTGTATGGGTCCTAAGTCTAAGAGGTGTTGGGTGGTCTGGCACCACCAGCATTTTATAGGATATAGACTGACTATCTAAAGCCTTTATAATAGGTTTAATAATCTTTTTGTCTATGTACTCAATGGCTCTGACTTTATTATCTAATTCATTTCTGTGTCCACATTCATCAGGTCCCTCTAAGTGGACATAGACAAAGTCTTTATCGTCTTCTATGAGCCACTTAATGGCTGCGTCTGCTTTACCTTCATAGTTGGTATGCACATTGCCCGTAGCACCTTCTACATCTATGGAGGTCATACCCGCACCAATACCTATTCCTTTGATAAGATCTACTGCTGATATAACAGCCCCTTCTACATGATATTTATCTTTAAACAAAGGAAGCTGCGGCTTAGTGCCTTCTCCCCATATCCAGATGCTGTTGGCGGGTCTTAACCCCTTTTGTCTTCTCATCTCATTAATAGGATGATGATTAAGAATATCATAGCTTTTTTTCATAAGATCCCAAATAATCTGAGCGCTTACCCCAGTCGGTTGATAGGTTTCAATGCACCTTTCGAGAATATCATGAGGAGGTACAAGCTGTACGTTGGTGCTTCCACGATCCCAAACCAGCAAATGTCTGTAGCTTACTCCGGGATGAAATTTCTTTGTTTCATCTCCTAAAGCGCTTTCAACTGCTTCTATAAGTTCTTTTGCTTCTTCTGTTGTAATCTCATCAGCACTATGATCCAAAATAATCTTATGCTCATAGGGTTCATCTTCGCTTAAGGTCACTAAATTAGTTCTAAAGGTAACATCCGTATCCTTTAAAGCAACCCCCATACTTAATGCTTCTAGCGGACTTCTTCCAAAATAATACCGGCGCGGGTCATACCCTAGTACAGACAAATTGGCAGTATCACTGCCCTTGGCACAGCCTTCTGGAATAGTGTGAACCATCCCTATCGTACTATAAGGTGCTAACTGATCTATTGCCTCTGTCCGTGCATATTCTAATGGTGTAACATTTCCCAAAGCCGAGATAGGTTCATCTGCCGCTCCATCTATTAGTACTACCACATATTTCATTTTATCCATCCCCTACTTTTCAATACGTATTTTACTTATGACTTTAAAATCTGATAATCTTTCTAGGCTTTGAGCAAATCGGATTTCTGTCTCTGTTTGTGTAATAAAGGCATACTCACCTTCTAAAGCCTTAACTTCTTCTACTTCTCCAAATACTTCTTTAACCACCTGTGCTATAGAGTCTGCATTTTTTTTAAGTCTTACGAAATAGGTGGCTTTCACTTGAGCTTTATCCTTTAATTCTATTTTTTCTCTATTCCAAAAAGAGATGATATTTGTACCTTTATGTTTGGCTGCATCTACAACATCCGCTACCACAGCACTGGCAGTAGGCAATTTTCCTGCGCCTCTTCCATAAAACATCACTTCTCCAATGACATTGCCTTTAACAAAAATCCCATTGAAAACATCATTTACCATCGCGAGCGGATGGGTCAGTGGAATCAGCATGGGCGATACTCTGGCAAATATGCTGTCATCTTGTTTTTGGCATGTTGCAAGCAGTTTAATGACATAACCCATATTTTCTGCATACAGCATATCTTCCTTTGTAACCTTTGTAATACCTTCTGTAGGAATGTCCTGATAATTGACATGTTCTCCAAATGCTAATGACGAAAGTATAGCAATCTTACGGCATGCATCATGACCTTCCACATCTGCTTCTGGATTTTTCTCTGCATAACCTAGCTCCTGCGCTTCTTTTAAAACCTCTTCAAAAGCACTCCCTTTTTCTTTCATTTGCGTTAATATGAAGTTAGTTGTCCCATTAAGAATTCCTGTAATCTCATAAATCTCGTCCGCAGTAAGGGATTGGTTAAGAGGCCTGATAATAGGTATGCCTCCTCCTACACTGGCTTCAAACAAAAAGTTAACTTTGTTTTTTCTGGCAGTTTCTAAAAGCTCTGCACCATGCAGTGCTACTAATTCCTTATTAGAAGTTACAAAACTTTTTCCTTTTAAGAGACTCTGTTTCGCAAAAGTATAAGCAGGCTCCACGCCACCCATCGCCTCTACAACAATCTCTATCTCTTCATCACTCGCAATGATTTCAAAGTCTTTGACAACAAGCGTGTTAATAGGATCCCCTTCAAAATCTCTAATATCCAGTATATATTTAATCTCTACTTCCTGCCCTGCTCTTTTGGCTATGCTCTCTTTGTTTTCATTAATAACTTCTACGACACCTCTGCCGACTGTCCCTAATCCTAACAATGCAATTTTCATCTTTTAACCTCCACTAATATCATTGTTTCGTAGCCCTCTTACTATTCCCTTGCCAGTATTTTTATTTCCTGGACACCATTTAAATCCTGCAAGCGGTCTATCAGCTCTTCAATATCCATAATCATATTGGCTGTCTGCATACATAGATTGATGATTGCTATACCATTCATTGGAACCATCTGATTAATCGTTAAGACATTCCCACCTGCATTAGCAATGCCATTCAGTACATCCGATAGTCTTCCTGTTTCATCCTGCAGATGAATTAACATTGTAAGTGCCTGCCCCTTCCCCTTATCATAAAAAGGAAAAATAGCATCTCTATATTTATAAAAAGAACTTCTGCTAATACCCACTTTTTCTGTAGCTTCTTGTACGGTAAGTAATTTATCTTTTTCCAATAATTTTTTTACATCAACCACTTTTAAAAAAATATCAGGCAGTACGTCTTTGTCAATCACATAAAATTGATGTTTTTCTTTCATAATATTCTCCTTGTTCGCTTGTGGTGAACATTTGTTTATCACTTACACACTATATCACAATCCTTTTTTACTTTCAAGTTTATAGTTTTTGGATAAGACAATTTTTATCATTTTATATAAAATTTAATTATTTTCGCTAAAATATACAGACATTATTCCTATGTAAAAAAAGAAATGATGTTGAGATCAACATCATTTCTTTTTTTAATTCTAATTCGTTTCAAAATAGGTTAAGATAGACTGATAAATGATTTCTGCCAACTGAGGTGAGAAATCTGATTGTGTTAGCCTCATTCTATCGTATTCATTTGACAAAAACCCACCCTCAATTAAAACTGATGGCATTGTTGTATTTCTTAGAACATAGAGCCCATTATTAGCTTTAGCCTTTCTGTCCTTCATCTGAAGTCCTTGTATGATATTGGCCTGAACCAGCTTTGCAAAGTATTCTCCTCTTGGATCGCTAGGGTTACTGAAATAAAAGGTTTCTGTTCCGCTTACCGCTGTATTGTCTACGTAGTTATTATGTATACTTACAAAGAGGCTGGCACCTATTTCATTGGCTAGGGTCGTCCTATCTTCTAGACTAGGCTTTACATCCTCTTCCCTCGTCATATACACTTTGATATGCGGCTCATTTATCAATAAACGATAGAGGTCTGTTGCATAACGGATATTGAGATCTTTTTCTAAAATACCTCCCCCACTTGTTCCGGGATCGCTGCCTCCATGACCCGCATCTATAACTACTATTTTCTCATATTTTTCATTGGGTTTAACCAATTGTATATGTATTTTACCTTCCTGCTCATATAGATTCACTGCACTCACGGAAGAAGTGTTAATGATGAACCGCGTTCCTGCCGCATGTTCAACACTTACACCTTTAATTCTGCCTTCAGCACTTACTAAAGTTCCACCACTAAAAAATGCGGAATAGTCACCACCTAAATCTATTATAATTTTTCTTTCTCTATATAAATCAGTAATATGCATATCTTCTATAGAAAATAAGGGCTGCTGTTCAAGGATAAGTGCATTTTGACTGGGTTCATAACTTATGTTGCTTAATGAGTTTTCCCAGCTTTCTGCCGGATCAGGTATAGGATTTAGAGTTTCATCAGGATTCTCCTCTGTTTCCGGTGTCTCAGGTTGGGTAGTGGGAAGTGATTTTTCTATTGCTATACTTCTGTCATTACCATCCCATACTACTTTATAACCTAACTGTTCACTTATAAAACGAATAGGAATCATGAGTTTATCATTAATAACCTTAGGGGGCATATCCAGCATTTTCAATTCTCCATTGACCCAGGCTTCCCCTTTATCAACTTCCAATACCAGTAAAGATATCCCATCATAAACATAGACTTTTCTCTCTGATTCTTTCCATTCTACAGATGCACCCATGGGTTCAAATACTTCTCTTGCGGGTACCAGCACCCGATCTCCAAGTTGTATAGGGGGCATAAGTGTTGTTTGAATAGGTGTATTATTTATATATAGACTAATAGATGGCAAATCATAGATATGTTTTCTACCATCATAGGTTAAATTCATAGTATCTGCCTGAACGACAGTATATGATGTGCAAAGCATCGCCGCCATAATAAGAGCTTTTTTAAACTGATGTCTCATTTCTATCCTCCTAGTTAAAAGTTCTTTGTAATAAATCTATTTGTATTATATCAGAAAAACTACCTTATTACAAAATAAACTCCCATTTTTTTGTATAAAACCCGATTTTTTCATTTCTTTTTGCCTTCTCATTTTTACTTTTTATACGCTATGTCTAGGGATAAATAATTTTGGCTATACTCTGTTTATAATTTTTAAAGTAAGAAAGGTTGTTAAGGCGCTATGAAAAAAATAAGTGTTGTTATTCCCATGTATTGTGAGGAAGATATGGTTACAGCCTGCTATCAAAAATTATCTTCTGTTATGCAGGGCATTTTATCCTATACCTACGAACTTATCTTTGTAAACGACGGCAGTCAGGATGCTACACTTTCTCTCCTTGAAGAAATTTCCTTTAATGACAAACACGTCAAAGTAATAAGCCTCTCCAGAAACTTTGGGCATCAGGCAGCTGTTACTTGCGGTATCACCCACGCTTCTGGTGCAGCCATTGTCATTATTGATGCAGATCTTCAAGATCCTCCTGAGACTATCTGCAATATGGTCAAGCTATGGGAAGAAGGTTATGACGTTGTATACGGCAAAAGAAAAAAACGCAACGGCGAAACTTTTTTTAAACTGTTTTCAGCTAAATTATTCTACAGACTTCTAAACCATTTATCAGATACGGCTATTCCACTAGATACAGGGGATTTTAGACTCATAGATAAAAAGGTAGCCACTGTGCTTATTAATCTCAAAGAACATAATCGTTTTTTACGCGGGCTTGTTCCTTGGTGCGGATTCAACCAGATTGGTCTTGTCTATGAACGAAATCCTCGTCTGGCCGGCGAAACTAAATACCCGTTTAATAAGATGATTAAACTGGCAGTGGACGGTATCATCTCTTTTTCATCCAAACCACTTAAGCTTATTATGAAACTAGGGATAATAGCTATTGTTATTGATTTGATACTGCTAGGCTATTATGCTGCTGCCCTGATTATTCCCAGTAGTACCGTTGTTCCTGCCATGGCTTGGCTCATCATCATTATTTCTTTTTTTGGAAGCATACAGCTTATTTCAATAGGTATATTAGGAGAATATATAGGACGTATGTACGATGAGAGCAAAAACAGGCCCCTTTATATTATCGATAAAACCCTCAATATTCCTTCCAAAAGAACGACTTTCAAAAAAGGCAGCTTATCTTAGCTGTCTTTTTTGAGTCTACATTGATTGTTTTCTTATTAAAATATACAAAATAAATAGTGCCATACTTTGTTTTCTATTGATGTTTAATAATATTTTGAAAAATAAACCATTTATAGATTGAAATTAGATTAAAAATTTAATATGATAGAGTGAGTAGTATTTAAATGGTTTTAATTACATAAAATACTATCTACAAAATATTGAATGGTGGTGACATTAAAATGAAGAAAAAACATTTAGCTTTAGTTCTTAGCGGACTTATGGCTATGAGTCTGTTTACAGGCTGCGGTGGAACAAAACAAGAAGCTAACAGTAAGTTCGAACCTATCAAAACAGATCTCAAAGTAGGTATGGTAACTGATGCGGGTACCATTGATGACAAATCCTTTAATCAAGGAACTTGGGAAGGTATTCTTGGTTCAGGGACAAGTTCAAAATACTTAAAACCAGCTGGTACTACAGAAGCTGACTACTTAAAAGAAATCACTAATCTCTATGATGCAGGCTACAAATTTATCGTAACACCTGGTTTCAAATTTGAAACAGCTATTTTCCAAGCTCAAGATAAATATCCTGATGCAAAATTTGTCATTATAGATGGTAACCCTCATAATGGGGACTACAATCCTGTTGTAAAAGAAAATACTGTGGCCATTTTCTTTGCTGAGCACGAATCTGGCTTTACAGCTGGCGTTGCTACTGCACTTCAACTCAAAGAAGGCGAGTTAGGATTTATTGGCGGTATGGAAATTCCAGCTGTTCAAAAATTCAACTGGGGCTTCCAACAAGGTGTTAATTATGCCAATGAAAATCTAGGAACAACTGTTTCTATGAAAGAAGAAAATGTGGTTTATCAAGGATCATTTGACAATGTAGCAGCTGGTCAGCAGCTTGCTGCTCAAATGTATGATAAAGGCGTAAAAGCTATCTTTACAGCTGCGGGTGGTGTTGGTGTTGGTGCTATCACTGAAGCTAAAGCAAGAGCTACTAACGGCGAAGAAGTTTGGGTTATCGGTGTTGACGTTGACCAATATGCCGAAGGTATTTATGATGAAAAAGCTGGTAAATCCATTATCCTTACATCTGCTATGAAATATATTGATCAATCTGCTTATGATATGATTAAAGCTGAGGTGGACGGTACTTTCCCAGGTGGTCAGACTTTAACATTTGATGCTAAAAATGACGGCATTGGTATTCCTGCTGTAAATCCTAACTTAAGTGAAGATACTGTTTCAAAAACAAATGAAATTTATGCAAAAATCAAATCTGGTGAAATTGTTGTTGCCAGTGAAAATGATGGCAGTCTTATTAAATAATAATGGTTTTAAGAATTTCTGAACATTTTTTATAGGTATTTTCTAAGTAACAAAAAAAGACGGAAAATCCGTCTTTTTTTAATATAATACCTTATAAATAAATAGGAATGTTATATAATAGAGTAAAGGAGGCGAAACCATGGATTATGTAGTAGAAATGCTCAATATAAGAAAAGAATTCCCTGGTATTGTTGCAAATGATAACATTACCCTTCAGCTTAAGCGTGGTGAAGTCCATGCTCTTCTTGGTGAAAATGGTGCTGGGAAATCTACTCTTATGGGTATGCTTTTTGGGATGTATCATCCCGATTTAGGTAGTATTAAAATAAATGGTTCAGAAGTTAAAATTGCTAATCCCAATGTTGCCAATGATCTTGGTATTGGTATGGTTCATCAACATTTTAAACTCGTACACAATTTTACAACTACACAAAATATTATTTTAGGCATCGAACCCAAAAAAGGACTCGCTGTAGATATTAAATCAGCTACCGCAAAGGTCGCAGAGCTTTCCAAACGCTATGGCTTAAATGTAGACCCTTTTGCCAAAATTGAAGATATCTCAGTAGGTATGCAACAAAGGGTAGAAATTTTAAAAATGCTTTATAGAAATGCCGAAATTCTCATCTTTGATGAACCTACAGCCGTACTTACTCCTCAAGAGATCAATGATTTGATGGAGATTATGAAAAACCTTATCCAAGAAGGCAAATCTATTATTTTGATCACCCACAAACTTAAAGAAATTAAAGCTGTAGCAGATCGCTGTACGGTTATTCGCCGAGGAAAATATATCGGAACGGTAGATGTTAAAGATACTTCTGAAATGGAAATGGCCAAAATGATGGTAGGCCGCCCCGTTTCTTTCAAAGTCACTAAATCACCAAGTAATCCCAAAGATACTATTTTAAAAATAGATAATCTATGTGTTCAAAGCAACAAAAAAGTTCTTGGTCTGAAAAATTTTTCTTTAGAAGTAAAAGCGGGAGAAATCGTAGGTATAGCAGGGGTTGAAGGTAATGGACAAAGTGAATTAGTGGAAGCTATCACAGGTCTTCGAAAAATTGAAAGCGGTTCTGTCATTGTTAAAGAACAGTCTATTAACACCTTTTCAGTTAAAAAACGGATTGATATGGGTATTGCTCATATTCCTGAAGATCGTCATAAGAGAGGTTTGATTCTTGACTATACAGTAGAAGACAATATGATTTTAGAAATATATCATAAAGAGCCCTTTTCTAAATACAAGTTACTCAATAAATCTGCTATTCATAGTTATGCTGATAAAATCATTGAAGACTTTGATGTAAGAGCTGGCGAGGGCGGAGCATCTTATGCCCGTTCTTTATCTGGTGGTAACCAACAAAAAGCCATCATTGGCCGTGAAATAGCCCTAGATCCAGATCTTCTTATCGCTGTTCAGCCAACTAGAGGCCTTGATGTAGGTTCCATCGAATACATTCATAAAAGACTCATTGAACAGCGTGACAAAGGAAAAGCTGTTCTCCTTGTCTCCCTCGAGCTCGATGAAGTAATGAATGTTTCTGACAGAATAGCTATTGTTAATAATGGAGAACTCATAGGCATTGTACAAGCTAATGAAACCAATGAAAATGAAATAGGCCTTATGATGGCAGGGGTAAAGGGGGAAGGCAGACATGAATAAGGCAGGTATTATTTCTCTTATATCAGTGTTTTTAGGACTTTTAGCAGGTGCTATCCTTATGATTATTACCGGACATAATCCCTTTATAGGTTTTATGTACCTCATTCAAGGCGGAACTTTGACCTTAGAGCGTATTGGTAATACTTTAGCTACCGCTACTCCGCTTATTTTAACAGGTTTATCTGTGACTTTTGCTTTTAAAACAGGTTTATTTAATATAGGAACTCCAGGGCAAATGCTCTTTGGTGGATTTTGCGCTACAGCTGTTGGACTGACTAGCGGCCTTCCTAGCATTTTGCTGCTTCCCCTGATGCTGCTTACAGGCTTTCTGGGCGGCGCACTGTTTGCTTTTATTCCCGGACTTTTAAAAGCTGTTTTTAATGTTCATGAAGTAGTTTCTTCTATCATGATGAACTGGATAAGCTTTTGGATTGTTTATTATACGATTCAGGCTTATTTTAAAGGTAATATGGAGACTGAATCAAGGTTACTGGCAGACAGCGCTACCTTAAGAGCACCTTGGCTGTCTAACCTATTTGGAGGCTCCTACATCAATTTAGGACTTTTTATTGCTGTGCTTACAGTAGCTGTTGTGGCTTTTATACTTAATAAAACAACTTTTGGATATGAATTAAAATCCGTTGGTTTTAACCGACACGCTGCAGAATACGGTGGCATTTCTGTTAACAAAAATATTATTTTATCTATGATGATTTCTGGTGGTCTTGCAGGCCTTGCAGGCGTTATGCAATATGCTGGCAATGCCAATAATATACAAATTGGAGTTATGCCTTCTCAAGGTTTTGACGGTATTGCCGTAGCACTTCTCGGAGGTATTACGCCAATTGGTTCATTATTTTCTGCTCTGTTTTTTGGCCTTCTTTATTCAGGTCGTGGTTTTATGAATGCTATGACAGATGTCCCTCCTGAAATTGCAGATACAATTATTGCAACTATTATTTATTTTGCCGCCACTAGTATCCTTGTGGAGCGTCTATTAGATAAGTTTTTAAAATCTCGCCAGACAACTCAGTTATCCGAGGCGAATACAACGGAGCCACTTTATCCGGATAGTTCTGAAAAAAACACTGAAGAAAAGGGGGATAAGTAACTATGTGGCAAATTATTGAGCAAGTTTTCCCTTATGCCGTAGCCTATACAATACCACTGCTTATTACAGCTCTTGGTGCCCTCTATTGTGAAAGAAGTGGTATTGTCAATATTGGTTTGGATGGTCTTATGATTATTGGTGCTTTCTCCAGTGGGCTCACTATTTTTTCACTTCAAAGTTTGTTTGCCGGAGGCATTTGGACCATTTGGGTAGGTCTTATTGCTTCTATGGTTGTTGGTGCTTTATTTTCATTGCTTCACGCCTTTGCTAGCATCAACCTTAAAGCTAATCAAGTTATAAGCGGAACAGCTATTAATATGATGGCCGGTTCACTTACCATCTTTTTAGCAAGAAACATGACCGGAAGCGGTAATATTCGTTTGACAACCAGCCTCAATAAGCAAAATATTGGGATTCTAAAAGACATCCCTTTTATTGGACCACTGTTGTTTAGGAATACTTATGCTACTACTTGGCTAGTTCTAATTATTTTAATTGTTTTTACTTTTATTCTTTATAAGACTTCTTTTGGACTACAGCTGCGGGCATGCGGCGAACACCCTCATGCAGCAGATGCAGCCGGTATCAATGTGGCTCGTATGCGCTACATTGGTGTTCTTATATCTGGTGCTTTTGCAGGACTTGGCGGTGGCATTTATCTGGTTACTTTCTCCGGAGAGTTCAACGGCAGTGTAGCCGGCTTTGGTTTTCTTGCTTTAGCTGCCCTTATATTCGGTCAGTGGAAACCTTTAGGCATTTTAGCAACTACTCTATTTTTTGGTTTTGCGAGCACAGTTTCTAACGTTTCTCAGGTTATTCCTGAGTTTGCTAAAATTCCTTCTGTATTTCTGAAGATATTTCCTTATGTAGTTACACTGATTGCTTTGGTTCTTTTTTCAAAATCTTCTCAGGCTCCAAGGGCCGCCGGCGAACCTTTTGATCATGGCAAACGTTAACTTCATATAACCAGAATACAACAAAAAAATGACTTCTTAAGCACTGATGTTTAGGAGGTCATTTTTTGATTTATTAATTTATTTCTGGAAAATCTTCCATCTTTTCTAATATATGAATACTTATCTCTTCCTGTAAATTAATTCTATAAAGGGTTTTTTGATTTGATTTAATGTTACTAATGACCTTAACTAAAGGTCTTCTGACATCTTGGACAAAATTCTTTTCTACAATCCCTACATCTCCGTTGCTAAGAAGGACAATACTTCCTACAGGGTAAAAGGCTAAAACGCTTTCTATTGTTTGTCTTATAGGTACATTTATCTTTTCCATTTGTGCAATCACAATGACATCCTTAACCGATAAGGCCGGTCTATAAGGTCTGTTTGATAATAATGCATGAAATACATCACATGCTGCCACTATTTTGGCTCCTATATGCAGTTCTTCTCCTTTACCAAGCGGATAACCCTTTCCATCCTCTCTTTCATGGTGACACAATATGGCTAATTTAGTGATGGGGCTTAAAAATGCATTCTTCTCTACAATTTTATAACCTATTTCTGGATGGGACTTTAATAACTGGTATTCGTCATCAGTCAGCTTTCCCGGCTTGTTCAAAACATTTTTGGGTATGATGATTTTACCGATATCATGCATCAGTGCACCCATCACAATCTTCTGTACGTGTTGTTCAGAAATTTGCATTTTTCTACACACAATGGCTGTCAGAATGGCTACACCTATACAGTGCTGGTAGGTATAATCATCATTCATTTTAAGATCCATGACATCACATACGATATCTTTTCTAGTCAGCTCTGCAACCAAATTTTCTGCCACTTTAGACATGTTTTGAACATTCATCTCTAAGTTATTTTTCAGGTAGTCAAACTCCGTTTTGACATCTCTATTGATCTCAAGCCTTATCTTTGGATTAATAATATCTTGTGGAAATATTCCTTCAGACTTTTCATCTTCTATATAAATCTCATAGATATTTCTCTCTATAAGTCTCTGTCTAAAAGCATTTTTAAATTTACTGGAGCTCTTAAGAAGTATACCTCCTTCATAACTTATAATATCTCTTGCAATAACATCTCCCTCTTTAATCTTATTTACACTAATTAGCCTCATAATCCCTCATCTCTTTCACCACTTATTGTTGTCATGTTTCACTTTTATTTTACTTTATAATGCTCTATCAAATATATTTTATATCATATTATAGTATATTTTAGTATTTTACACCATTATACAACATTTAAACATAAACTTAAACACACAAGACCCCAGAAAATAACTTTAATTTATCGAGAACTCCTTTTAGTATCCTTTTTAACTGCACTTTTACCAGTATGTTTATTATTTAGCTTTTTACTTTGTTTATTCCCTGTATGATGCATAGGTTTCTTTTCTCCAGGTACTTGTTTGTAGCCTCTTGGCTTAATCAAACATTTTGCATCATATCCAATAAGATCTTCTCTTTTTGCTAACACTAATGCTTCATATACAATATCATATTTTTTTGGATTGCGATATTGTAATAAAGCTCTCTGCATAGCTTTCTCAGTTTTACTTTTTGGAATATATACTGGTTTCATCAGGATAGGATCAAGTCCTGTATGATACATTGTTGTTGAAAGTGTCCCTGGCGTTGGATAAAAGTCCTGAACCTGCTCGGGTTGATAATGGATATCCCTCAAGTACTCTGCTAACTGCACGGCTGACTGCAATGTACTCCCCGGATGACTTGACATAAGATAAGGAATAATGTATTGCTTTTTACCTAATCTTTCATTAATCTTATTAAATTTATCACAAAATTTATCAAAGGTTTTGCCTGCTGGCTTACCCATATGTTTAAGTACTTCATGGGCTACGTGCTCAGGTGCTACTTTTAACTGTCCGCTTACATGGTGTTCAATCAGTTCTTTTAAAAAAGTATCGTCCTTATCTGCCATCAAGTAATCATATCTTAAACCTGACCGTACAAATACTTTTTTGACCTTTGGTACCTCTCTTAGCTTTCTCAGAAGGCCCAAATACTCCTTATGGTCTATATCTAAATTTTTACATGGACTTGGAGAGAGGCACTGTTTATTTTTACATGCTCCTTCTTTAAGCTGTTTTGAGCAAGCTGGCTGTCTGAAGTTAGCTGTCGGTCCTCCTACATCGTGAATGTATCCCTTAAAATCTTTTAATGAAGTAATTTCTTCTGCTTCTTTTAAAATAGACGCTTCACTTCTACTTTGCACAATCCTTCCTTGATGGAAAGTAAGCGCACAAAACGAACAGCTTCCAAAACATCCTCTTGAACTAACGAGGCTAAATTTGACTTCTTCTATAGCAGGTATGCCCCCATCTTTTTCATAAATGGGATGATAATCTTTCATATAAGGCAACGCATAAACCTTATCTAATTCTTCTCGTGTAAGAGGCATTTCAGGTTTGTTTTGTACCAAGTACTTGCCACTATGCTCTTGCACAAGTGTTCTTCCCCTTATAGGGTCTTGTTCTTCATATTGAATTTTAAAGGCTTCAGCATATTTAATCTTATCTTCACATATTTGTTTGTAAGAAGGAATCTGCACATAGTCATAAACTTCTTCTAAGCTATCTGCCATATAACATACACCGTTGACATACCTGACGTATTTAGCTGCTAGACCATCATTTAAGGCATGAGCCACCTCCACTATATGTCTCTCACTCATTCCATAAATCAGAAGGTCTGCTCCACTGTCCACAAGAATAGACTTTCTTACCCTATCGCTCCAATAATCATAATGAGCAAACCTTCTGAGACTTGCTTCTATCCCTCCTATAATAATATCTATATTTTTATAAGCTTCCCTAATGCGATTACAGTACACAATCGTTGCTCTATCCGGTCTTAATCCCATCTTGCCGCCTGGAGAATAAAAATCTCTTTCTCTTAGCTTCTTGCTGACTGTATAATGGTTAACCATGGAATCCATGTTGCCTCCATTAACCAAAAAACCCAGCCTTGGCTTACCCAGTTTCATAAAATCCTTGGTATCTTTCCAGTTAGGTTGTGCAATAATACCTACCTTATAGCCTGCCTCCTCCAGCACTCTTGAAATAATCGCTGTTCCAAAGCTATGATGATCTATATATGCATCTGCTGTCACGATAATAAAATCTAATTCGTTCCAGCCTCTTTTTTCCATATCTTGCTTACTAATTGGCAAAAATTCTTTTTCCATCATTCATTCACCTACTTGTTCTATAAAATAATTTTACTTTCCCGTATAATAAGTTTACCATTGATTATAACATTATAATCTCTTTAAAGGATAGACAATCTTATAAATTTACACTAATTTCTTTTAATCTCAATAAAGCCCTTTTATTAGTGATATAATAGTTCTATTATATCCTCAAGCATTTATCAGATAGGAGGTTAATGCTATGGTAAATTCTAAAAAAAATGCAAAGATTTTTACGCATATCTGGGACAAGGTCAAAGAACCTAGAGGTATTGTTCAAATTTTTCATGGCATGGCAGAACATGCTAAAAGGTACGCTCATTTTGCCGCTTTTCTTAATCAAAATGGTTTTATCGTCTATGCCCATGACCATCGCGGACACGGTAAAACAGCTGGCTCTACAAAAGCTTTAGGGCATATTGGTACCGATGGCTTTAATAACATTACAAAGGATGCGTATGCAGTTACCTGCCGTCTCAAAAAGAGATATCCCCATTTGCCTGTCATTATCTTAGGTCATAGTTTTGGCTCTTTTGTTGCTCAGGAATACCTCACCCATCATTCCGATGAAATTCAAGGTATGATTTTATCAGGAAGCGGTTTGCAAAAGGGCGCTGCCATTACTATTGGTCGTTTGATTTCAACTTTCCAGTATCATTTCATGGATCCCTATAAGACCGATAAGCTTATGCATTTTTTATCCTTTTATGGCTACAATAAGCGATTTAATGATTCTCACTCGTCATCTAGATGGCTCACCTCAGATTTATCAGAGGTCGAAAAATATGAACAGGACATTTATTGCGGCACTCTATTTCCAATACACTTTTATTACTATTTTCTAAAAGGACTGGGAAATCTTTACAAGCCCGAAAAACTATCTCAAATAAAAAAAGACTTACCCCTTCTTATTCTCTCTGGAACCATGGATCCTGTAGGTAATTACGGTGAGTCTGTTCATAAGCTTTATAAAATGTATACTAAGCTTGGGATGCAGTCTATTACCCTTAAACTCTTTACCAACGGAAGACATGAACTGCTAAACGAACGCAACCGTCTGGAAGTTTATAACAGCCTTCTTTATTGGATGAATCAGGTGATTGCTAAATAGATATTTATGGAAAGAGATTATCCATTACATGCGTAATTTTCATCTGTTCTGCTCATACTACCTATAACTTCATTTATAGGTAGGTATCCCTTATGTACGAACTTGAAACATTGCTTTTCTATTTTATTTATTACAGCTTTATGGGCTGGATCATAGAAGGCATCTTTAATTTACTCACTAAAGGCAGTTTTTCAAAACCTAATTTTTTGCTTTTTCCTATCAAGCCTATGTACGGTTTTACCGCCATACTATTAATTTTTTCAAAACAAAGGCTTTCTTTCGGCCTGTTTCTCTTAGCTGCTATCATTTTCCCTACCTTAATCGAATATTTGACCGCATGGCTTATGATGCGCTATTTCCATATCAGATTTTGGGACTACAGCGAACTGCCTTTTAATCATTACGGCTACGTTTGTTTAACCTTTTCATTTTATTGGGTTATATTATCCGTCTTTTTAGTTTATGGGGTGCATCCCTTAGTAACTGTTTTTCATGACTTCTTATCTCCAGTCCTGCCTTTTGTTTTGCCAATTCTTGTCATCGGTCTTTTATGGGACTTCGCCTCAACTCTGTCCCGTACTCTCAAACAGTCTATTTAACCAATTTTTCTGTCACCATTTGACATAATAAGAACAGGCCAAACGATTACTCGCTTGACCTGTTCTTATTAGATACCTATTTAATAAAAATATTCATATCCTGCTCTTTATATTGCAGCTAAGAATTATCCTAAATAGGCTTTTTTAACCTGTTCATTATCTAACATCTTTTTAGCATCACCTGATAATACAACATTGCCTGTTTCTAAAACATAAGCCTGATCCGCAATATTTAAGGCTTTATGTGCGTTTTGTTCTACAAGAAGTATCGTTGTGCCACTTTTATTAATGTCCTTTATAATACTAAACACTTCATCTACCAGAATAGGTGCAAGACCCATTGAAGGCTCATCTAAGAGCATCAACTTTGGCTTAGACATAAGGGCTCTTGCTATAGCAAGCATTTGCTGTTCGCCACCGCTCATTGTTCCTGCCAGCTGCTTTCTTCTTTCTTTAAGTCTTGGAAATCTTGCATAGACCATCTCATAATCCGCTTCTATGTCAGCCTTATCTTTTCTTGAATAAGCCCCCATCTCAAGGTTTTCTTTTACAGTCATTTTAGAAAAAACACGTCTGCCTTCCGGTACATGAGCCATACCCATTTCTACAATAGTATGAGCTCTGACAGCGCTAATATCTGTTCCTGAAAATGAAATGGTTCCTGTCTGAGGTTTAATAAGTCCTGATACAGTATGCATAATAGTTGTTTTACCAGCGCCATTAGCACCGATCAAACTTACTATCTGTCCTTCTTTGACTTCAAAACTAACCCCTTTAATCGCATGAATCGCTCCGTAATAAACTTCTATATTATCTACTTTTAACATGTTTTCACCCCCTAATTCCCTAGATATGCGCCAATAACTTTTTTGTTTGCCTTTATTTCATCAGGAAGCCCTTTAGCAATAATCATACCATAATCAATAACTACAATTCTTTCACAAATACCCATAACTAAATGCATATCATGTTCGATAAGTAGGATAGATACATCAAAATTTTTCCTTATAAAGTGAATCGTCTCCATAAGCTCTTTTGTTTCTTGAGGATTCATCCCTGCCGCTGGTTCGTCTAATAGCAAGAGTTTAGGCTCTGCAGCAAGCCCTCTGGCAATTTCCAGTTTTCTTTGTTCCCCATAAGGAAGATTTTTAGCGAGCTGATTAGCACTGCCTTCCATCTTAAAAACAGCTAAGAGTTTTCTAGCTTTTTCATCTATTTCTTTTTCTTCTTTCCAAAAACGTGTACCTGGAAATCTTAAGATAGCATTTGCCACACCATATTGCATCTTGTGATGAAAAGCAATTTTAACATTATCCAGTACTGTTAGTTCTTTAAATAAACGGATATTTTGAAAAGTTCTTGTAAGTCCTTTTTTTACTATTTGATAAGGCTTGAGTCCTACAATACTCTCTCCATTAAGTAATATATCTCCTTCTGTTGGTAAATATACCCCTGTTAAGAGATTGAATATTGTTGTTTTACCTGCACCATTAGGCCCAATGAGACCCACTAGTTCATTTTTATCAATACTTATTTCAAATTCTCCAACAGCTTTTAGTCCACCAAAGGTAATCCCTAAGTTTTTCGTTTCTAATAGAGCCATTATCTCACCTCCTCTTGAGTAGGTTTTTTAAAGCGTTTGATCAGCCATCTTATAAGTCCAATAAAAGAAAACTCTCTATTTCCGAGTAGGCCTTCTGGTCTGAAGATCATCATAATAATCAGTAAAAGTGAATAAATAACAAGTCTCCACTGATCAATAACATGTAAGAACTCATTGAGTATCCCCAGTACAACAGCCGCTGCAACAGTTCCTGTTAAACTTCCCATACCACCCAATACAACGATAATAAAAATTTCAACTGAATACATAAAGGTGAATTTTTTAGGGTCTATCATTCTTTGATAGAATGCAAGAGCTCCTCCTGCTATACCTGCAAAAAATGCTGAAGTTGCAAATCCAAAAATCTTGTAAAAAGTTGTTGGTACACCTACCGCTTCAGCAGCAATCTCATCTTCCCTAATAGATACAATCGCACGACCATGTCTAGAACGAATCAGCAAAAATAACATCGTTAAGACAATAGCTACAATAATATACATCTTTGTAAAGTTTACTGAACCAGGATAACCCCTAAAGCCACGGGCTCCTCCGGTAAATTCTAAATTGAATATTGCTATCCTTATAATCTCTCCAAAACCTAAAGTAACAATTCCTAAGTAATCCCCTCTTAAACGGAGTGCCGGAATACCAATAAGTACAGCTAAAAACGCCGCCATCAGGCCTCCAATAATCAACGCAACAACCAGTGCAACATCTACTGGCAGTCCAATACCTTTTATCATTTCCATGAGCAAACCGGCTGTATAAGCACCTATCGCCATAAACCCTGCATGCCCAAGAGCTAATTGCCCTAAATACCCTGTCGCTAAATTTAAGCTGGCAGCTGCAACAATATTGATCCCTATCAGAACGAGAACGCCTTTAAGGTAGCCATTAATAATCCCTGTAGCCATTAATAGTAACAGAATAAAATATAATAGGATAACGCCTATAAGTGTAACACCATACTCTTGCCACTTTTTCATCTGTCTCACCTACACTTTCTCTCTGACATTTTTGCCTAAAATACCTGATGGTTTGAATAAAAGCACCAAAATTAAAATCCCAAAAACTATGGCATTTGACCAGCTTGATGAAATATAACCTTTAGAAAGACTTTCAATAAGCCCCATCACAAAGCCTCCCAGCATCGCACCTGGTATAATCCCTATCCCACCTAAAACTGCCGCTACGAAGGCTTTTAGTCCCGGCATAATTCCCATATAGGGTTCCACTTGATAATAGGCAACACTATATAAAACACCACCTAATGCACCTAGGGCTGACCCTAACGCAAATGTGATAGAAATAGTCTTATTTACATTGACACCCATAAGTCTTGCTGCTTCTTTATCTTCTGAAACAGCACGCATTGCTTTACCAACCTTTGTTTTTTTAACAACAAACTGTAAAGCCACCATAAATACAACTGACAAAATAACTGTTAAAACCGTTACATAAGAAAGTTTAATTGTTCCTAAAACAAATCCACCTTCTAAAGATGGAATATTAGGCATTTTTTTTGGTTCCGCTCCAAATATTACTCTAAAGAAATTTTCTAAAAATAGACTCACTCCAAGTGCGGTAATCAAAGCTGATATTCTTGGTGCATTCCTTAATGGCTTATATGCAATAACATCAATCAGCATACCTACCAGTGCACAGGCTGCCATTGCAACAACTATAGCCAGTCCAAACGGTAAGTGTAACACTGTTATACTAAACAGTCCAAAATATGCCCCCATCATCAAGATGTCTCCATGGGCAAAGTTAATAAGCTTTACTATCCCGTAAACCATTGTATAACCAAGGGCTATCAATGCATAAATACTCCCTACATGAATACCATTAATTAATTGTTGAATAAACCCACTCATCTTGCCACCTCTTCTCTTTTTAATATTAGTGATTATTAAAATAATTCATAAAAATTGAGGGAGAAATGAAACTCCTTCTCCCTCCCTGCCAATTCATCGTAATACTTTTATATCTTAAATGATTGACTTGAAATACGAAGATCTCTATTTACTGTCCAATTTTTGCTTCAAGTTTTAGTGCGCCGCCTTCTACTTTGATCATAGAAACGCTTTTTTGAGGATCTCCATTTTCATCAAATGTAACATGCCCTGCTACTGCATCAGCATCAGTTGCTTGAAGTGCTGCAAGTATTTTTTCTCCTTCAGTGCTTCCTGCTTTTGCAATAGCATCTAACATGATTTTTGTAGCATCATAACCTAATGCACCTAAAGCATTTGGTGTGTTACCTTCATATTTATCTTGATAAGCTTTGATAAAGTTCTGAACGATTGGGTCTGGATCATCTGTAGCATAGTGGTTAGCGAAGAAGTAGCCATCTACAACATCTGCATAATCTTTTTGAACATCATCCCATCCATCTCCACCAAGCATGATTGTATCTAAGCCAACTTCTTTAACTTGACCAGCGATTAACCCAACTGTATTGTAGTAGTCTGGATTAAATAATACTTCTGGTTGTTTTTCTTTGATTGTTGTAAGAACTGCTTTGAAGTCTTTATCATCTGCAGTATACCCTTCATAACTTGTATTTGTTCCGCCTGGTGCTTCAAAAGTTGCTTTGAAGGCTTCTGCAAGACCGGTTGAATAGTCATCTCCTGCATTATAAAGAATAGCTGCAGTTTTTGCTCCAAGATTTTCACTAGCAAATTTCGCTACTGTTCCACCTTGATAAGGGTCTGTATAGCATGCTCTAAATACATAAGAATAATCTGGTGTTACTGCTAAGTTTGTAGCTGTTGGTGAAATCATTGGAATTTTCTTTTCTTCTGCCAGTGGTGCTACTGCCAATGAAGTTGAGGAAATAACAGGCCCCACTAAAGCAACAATTTTATCATTGTCTACTAATCTATTGAATACGTTAATACTCTCTGTAGCATCTGCTTTGTTATCATAACTAATAAGCTCAACTTGCTTACCGTTTATCCCCCCGGCTGCATTTACTTCTTCAACAGCCAGCGTAGCGGCATTTTCAACTGCAATACCATATTGTGCTACTTGCCCTGTCTTTGGTACAATCAACCCCAACTTAATTGTATCTGGCGCTTTTTCACCGCATCCAGCAAGCCCTAAAGCCATCATACCAGTTAATCCTATTGCTAATACTTTTCTTAATTTCATAATCTTCCTCCTCATTAATGATATATTTAATTATATACTTATAAATTATCCCTAGTTTTTCAAAGTTATGTAGTATTTTGTAATTTTCAAGTATATAAATGAATACCTATGTCCTTAAGAGTCTTTTTTAAAAAAAGGGGCTCCTAAGTAATTGTACTTTAGGAAAGCCCCTTTGCTTTCTGCTATTGACTTTTAGGATCATCCAAAATAATTAAATTGTCTTACAAACTGATAACATAATAATTACTTTACTTTGAAATCCGTAATAATAGTTGTATTATAATATAACTTCTAGAATAATTCAATACAAATTTAGCGAATATAGATTTAAAATTTATTTTTACTTGCATTTTATTTTTTATGTTAATTCCTCTCATCCAGATAACTTTGACTTCACAAGCCTATATAACCCCTTATTTAACTGCATTTCCATAGCTTTTAGCAGGCTTGTTTTTAACACTATGTCTTTGATTGTTAGCACGTCTTATCCTGCGATTAACAAAAATTTGCAATTTGAAATTCTAATAACTTCTTATCTGTCTAAAATTTATCAAGTCATTTTTATGTTAATTTTATACCAAAAGAGCCTTCCCAAATATAATGATATCCAGGAAGGCTTCTTTATTTACAAAGTGACATAATATCTCTTAATTTTACTTTTTGGCTTTGTTTTTGGTATATACATCAAACGCCACTGCTAATAAAAGTACAAAACCTTTTATTGCTTGTTGCCAGTCAATACTAATGCCTAGGATAGACATCCCATTATTGAGCACTCCCATAATGAGACCGCCGATAATACATCCAAATACTGTTCCGATTCCTCCTGATGCCGATGCTCCTCCGATATAGCAGGCAGCTATGGCATCTAGCTCAAAGTTAACCCCCGCTTTTGGAGTAGCTGCATTAAGACGTCCTGCAAAAACAATACCTGCAAGAGCAGAAAGAACACTCATATTAACATAGACCCAAAATAAAACTTTATTTGTTTTAACACCT
>JARBTY010000292.1 GCA_029239935.1 Clostridia bacterium
CTTGATGAAGTCATTATTCCTGAAAAGCTTGAAGGAAAGAAAGATTTGATAGCAAAGGATTCTGAAATGAAGAATATGCTGCTTCAAGAAGCCTATAAGAGAGTTTATATGGCGAAGAAAAAGCATGATGATATGGAAAAAAGCTATGTTCCGAATATGGATTTTGCAGCGGTTACAGAGTTTAGGAAGAAATTCATTGAAAGATTAAAGAAATATTTGTAATCAATAAGGGCACAAAGTTCCATAAGCGAGGTAAAAGCTTATGGGGCTTTTTTGTTATAGGAACTTATGAAGTACAATTTTACATAAGGTAAATCTTGTATCTTATGTATCTAAATGTTATACTTGAACTAAAGTAAACACTTTAATAAAGTTGATGAGGTTTTAATATGATTAAAAAAGGTGCAAGTAATATTGAAGTAAAGAAAATAAACCGCAATCAAATCTTTAGGTACATCAATAAGTATAGGCGTGTCTCAAAACCGGATATTGCCGCAGCGCTTCAGATTAGTATGCCCACTGTGCTGCAAAATGTAAATGAGCTTATAGAACAAGATTTGGTAGAACAAGTGGGAGAGTTTCAATCAAGAGGCGGGAGAAAGGCAATTGCTATTGCTCCTATACAGGATTGCAAATATGCCATTGGGATTGATATAACAAGCAGGCATATCGGTTTTGTATTAACAGATTTATCCGGTGAGGTATTGCAGCATACTAGAGTGAACCAGATCTATGCAAATGAGATGAAGTACTATAAAGCGTTAGCGGATATAGCAAATTCTTATAAGGAGAAATGGAGTATACCTGATGAGAAGTTTCTTGGATATGGCATTTCAATTCCGGGCATCATTGATTCAAAAAATAAAAAAATCACAGTTTCTCACGCGTTGAATATTTCTAATATCTCATGCGACAAGTTCACACAATTCATGTCCTATGATTGCATATACATCAACGATGCCAATGCTGCAGCTATCTCAGAAATATATAATGCGGATAGAAGCTCCAATGCAATATATCTGTCCCTTAGCAACAGCGTCGGGGGAGCCATTATTGAACAGGTCCAATCCTATTTATATGAGAAATTTATCGACGATAATCTTTATTTGGGAGATAACTGGCGAAGTGGCGAATTTGGACATGTAACCTTAGTACCCAATGGGAATGAGTGTTATTGCGGTAAACTTGGATGCTTTGATGCTTATTGTTCTGCAACCACTTTATCAAAGTATACAAATGGGAAGCTGGAAGTTTTTTTTGAAGAGCTGCAAAAAGGGAATGCAGAGCTAGAAGCAATCTGGGAAGAGTATCTGAACTACTTATCCATTCAAGTAAATAGTCTGCGTATGATTTTTGACTGCCAGATCATCATTGGAGGATATGTTGGAAGCTTCATAGAGCCCTACATCGGATACCTAAGAGATGAGGCATCTAAGCGCAATACCTTTGGGGAAGATGCGGACTACATCATACCTTGCCGTTACAAAGTCGAAGCATCGGCTCTTGGTGCTGCCCTTCAGCAGATAGAGGAATTTTTGAGCACTATATAGTTCTGACCAACCGATAGATGATAGCTTAAATAAGATGATGGACAAGCACAAATCCTATTACAGCCTCAAATATGTCAATAAGATTGTGAAAAAAATACTTATTTTGAATTTTCGATCAATCTGTTGACAGTGTTTAAAGAGAAATGGTATTATTTTTTTTAGAAACTTTAATAAACAGTTTAATAATGTATCTCGAAATGTAGACGTGAATGATAAAGTATACAGAAAAATTTTTTAAATTGAGGAGCAGGAATTGTGACTCTAAAGCCATTAAATATTTCAGACCTAGATGGTATGCTGTTAAATAGTTACAAAGAAATAAACGAATTTGAAATAGGGCATCAAAATGAAAAGATGACTATTTCATTATAGTACATTACATTGCAAATGCAGTGTTGAGGCAGTGCATAAACTTTGATACATCAAAGGATTTGGGATCTAAATGCAGATGTAGATGGTTATCCATTTAAAAATAAGCATAGACGCTGCACTTATACTTATTAACATATCTCTTCAGAAAACTTAGGCAATGTTCTTTGTCTTTAAGGTGTCTAATAAAGGAGAAATTCGGAATACTCCACACATCACGTGAAATAATGCATTAGAATTTTTTTTCTAGCTTTTCTTGGTATATAAATTGTCAACTCAACAATGAAAAATAGGTGTTTTGTTAAAAGATAAATAAAGTATATGTATTTCGAATATATTGACAATTTTGCCGACTTGCCGTAAAGTAAATTATAAGATAAAGAAACACGATTTATAAAATATATTTATAAAACTGTTTAATTAATAAGGCTAGTTTGAATTGTGCATTTTTTTACAATTTATCTGTACAAGCCTTATTGGCCAAATTTTATATAAGGAGAAAGGAGCTAAGAAGATGAAACATGACATCTTTTCACTCAAAGGAAAGGTATGTATAGTTACGGGAGGCTACCAGGGCATTGGGGAGATAGTAGCCAGTTACATAGCTGATGCAGGCGCGAATATTGTTATTTTCGATCTAGCTGATGCAACTGCGGTAGCGGAAAGAATAGCTGCAGAGTACGGAGTGAGCGCTAAAGCTTATATTTGTAATGTAACAGATCCAGATAATGTACAGGAATGTATTGATAAAGCTGCTAAAGATATGGGAACACTTGATTTACTCTTTAATAACGCTGGTATATGCATGCCAAAGGCTGCACTGGAATGCGAGCCAAAGGACTGGTTAAAAGTTATCGATGTTAACTTAAACGGTGTATACTATGTTGCTCAGACATTCGGAAGATATCTTGTAGCAAACAATAAAAAAGGAAACATTGTTAATACAGCTTCTATGTCAGCGACAATTGTCAACATACCTCAGCAGCAGGCTTCATACAATGCTTCTAAGGCGGCGGTTGTGCACTTGACAAAATCCCTTGCAGTAGAATGGGCAGATAAAGGAATCCGTGTTAACTCCATCAGCCCTGGATATATCCGGACAGCGATTACTGCAAATTTCAACCTTGAATATCAGAAAATCTGGTTAGCATCTATTCCATTCAAACGCATGGGTACACCAGAAGAACTGGCAGGGGCAGTAATTTACTTATTATCAGATGCTTCTACATATACATCCGGTAGCGATATGATCATTGATGGCTGCTTCACAATAGTATAAATGCTTCAATGCTACTATTCTTGGATAAATAGCTATAAGCTGTTTATATAGAAAATTATTAAAATTTGGAGGAGGAATAAAAATGAAAAAGAAAATGATTGCTTTGTTACTTACTTTAGCTTTAATCGTAACAGTACTAGCTGGCTGCAGCGCGTCTACACCAGCAACTGCAGAAAAAGAAGCGGCACCTGCAGCAGAAACTAAGAATTTCAAAGTTGGTATTACAATCCAGTCTCTTGAAAACAGCTACTGGGCAGGTG
>JARBTY010000293.1 GCA_029239935.1 Clostridia bacterium
TATGCCAATATTTCCGTTAAAAGGCATCCAATAAACTACTTCAGCTTCATAACCCGCACCTCTTAAAGTTGATCCTTTTTCCTTATAATTAAGCATATAGACTCCAAGTTTAGTGGGGTTTCCTCTATTTGGGTTACCTGTTACTATGGGGCCCTCTGCAATAAGCTTTCCCCCTTTATAAAACCATAAATGCTGTCTTGTTATATTAATTTCTACATAAGTATTGCCTATGTCATCTTCACCTCTCTCTACGGCCTTTTGAATATACATTGGCTCTTTTTTAAGTACCTCACCCTGCTTTATGTTTTGAATTAATGCTTTTGCCTCAGCAGTCCAATTCATTTTCCATCCATAAAACCCGCCCTTAACTTCTACTCTTTTTCCTGTAGAAGCTTTTATATTTCTTACTATGCCCACTGTATCATATTGTTTAGCGAGCCCTTGCACATATTCCCTAACTGCTTTTTCATTGATAAAGACATCTAAATTTTCATCTACACTAATCCAGCCACTTATCATATTGGCATCTACTATTTCATTTTTACTCCCAAATACATAGGTGATTTTTGCTGATACGTACTTATTGAGTAATTTCTTAGTCTGATGGGTTTTATCAGAACTTAAAGTATACTTTGGATTGTAGTAACAAAGTCTTTCATCTAAATCTAATTGGGTTTTGCCTTCTAATATACTCGTTTCTATCACTTTACTTAATACATCCCTATGTATTTTATTGCCATACACTTCCTGAGTGGCTTCATAGGCGCCGTCCCCGTACTTAAAACTTACATTTTGTGGCTCTATAATCTCTTGATTTAAACAATTTAATGTATTTATTTTGTTTTCGAAACTCTCTTTATGATAAACAAATAAATCAGCTACATAATATTTTTGATTCCCGAGTAATGAAGTCATCCACTTAAACGAACTCTGGACTTGATAAATCTGATAAATACTATTTTTTTCATTATATTGCATGTCTATATCTCGTCCTACTAGCTCTTCTATTTCAAAATTTCTCTCAATCAATTGCAGCTTATAATTTCTAACATAATCTCTGATAACACTACTTGCCCGATGATGTGCTTTTAACGAGACGTCTACGCCATTTATTTCTGTATTAAAAAAATAATGATTCGTAAAGTATAATGCAATAAGTAAATAGCCAAGTACAATTAAAGCTAATTGACTTCATATTTATTTATACCTTTCATCAAAAATACCTTTCATTTAAGCAGCTTAACTAATCTATAATATGCTTGTATTATTGAATTTAAAACCTATTATCTAGCGACGATAAAAGCAAAACTTTATATAAACCTTGCTATGAATACCATTGAAAAAGCTATGGGTTGTGTTAAAATAATATTATCTATTTTTAGAAAGGAGAGCGGGATGAAACTACTTGTTGAGCAGTCCTTAGATTGCAAGGAAATCGAAATTAAAATTACTTGTGGGCTGATGGATGAACGCTTAAAACGCCTCATAGAACAAATCCGCCTGTTCTCTTTTTCTATCATGGCAGAAAAGGACGGCGTGACTATTCCAATCCCACTAGAGGATATTTACTACTTTGACACCGTTGATAACAAGACATTCCTATATACTGAGAAAGACGTCTACCTTTGTGATAAAAAACTGTACGAACTTGAAATGCAGCTTGCAGGCACACCATTTATCCGAGTTAGTAAAAATTGTGTTTTAAATACCTCTGCTGTGCTCTCAATAAGAGCACAATTAAGTGGTCGCCTAGAAGCAATCTTAAAAAATAGTGAGAAAGTCATTATATCCAAACACTATATCAAAGATTTTCGAGATAAATTTGAGGAGTAGGAGGTCATGCAATGAAAAAAATAGTCATAATAACCTGTTCCAGTTTTACTGCAATCGTATTGCTTTTTGCTTTGTTCTCAACTTTTGATATGGTTCCGGAGTTGTCAAAAAGCATTATACTGCAGTTGTTCGTTATGTCAGCATCCATTTCCGTGCTAATGTTTATCATCGAAAAAATTACGCATAAATTAGACATTACCTCGATGGTTCTTGATGTACTGATACGCGTGCTGATTTGCTATTTCGTCGTCTTCACAGAAGGCTGCTTATTTGGCATGTTCCTGTTTGAATGGAAGGCCTTTCTATACATTAGCCCTGTTCTTATTCCAACGTTTATCATAACCTATGCCGTCTCCTATTTTATGCTTGTTGACTATGCAAATGAAATCAATGAACGGATAAAAAAGAAAAAAAATCATTTTTAAGCCGACGTCCTTAACTGTTCGTCGGCTTTTTACTGTGTATTTTTGTCATCTTAATTTTTTATACAGTCATCTTGCTGTTGCTCTTATTGAAATGATATAGCGAACTGATATGATAATGATAGATAGATGAAAGGAGCATTTGAGATGTCAGATATTATTAAAATTGAAAAATTGAAAAAAACATATGGTAAGATTGAAGCGGTCAAAGAAATTGATTTTTATGTTGAAACGGGAAAACTGTTTGCATTCCTTGGCCCTAACGGCGCTGGGAAATCAACAACAATTGATATACTTTGTACTTTGCTTAAACCGAGCAGCGGGCAGGTAATCATCGACGGTCATATTCTTGGTAAGGAGGACGATGCTATCAGAAACAAAATTGGCGTTGTGTTTCAAAACAGCGTACTTGATCCGCTTCTCAGCGTCAGAGAAAATCTCATTACACGGGCACGTTTTTATGGGATGAACAAAGAAAAAATTAAGGAGGCCGTGCGTAGTGCCGCACTTACAGCAGATGTTATGGCGTTTATTGACCGCCCTTACGGCAAATTATCAGGCGGCCAACGGCGCCGGGCTGATATAGCCCGTGCACTTATAAATACGCCCAAGATTTTATTTTTAGATGAACCTACAACAGGACTTGACCCGAAAACCAAAGAAAGCGTATGGCAAACCATATTTGAACTTCAGAAGAAAACAGCCATGACTATTTTTCTCACTACCCATTACATGGAAGAGGCAGCAACAGCCGATTATATCATCATTATTGATCATGGAGAAATCGTTGCAAAAGGTACTCCCTATGATTTGCAGGCGCAGTACAGTTCTGATAGTCTGCGCATCAAACCTAAAAATAGAGATGCCCTTATGCAGCTGCTGACAAGCGAAGAAATGTCGTATATGGAGAAAAATGACTTAATCCTATCAAATATTTCGAGTACCGTTTCCATTATCCCATTTTTGGTAAAAGCAGCACCTTATATAGACAGCTTTGAAGTGATCCATGGTTCAATGGAAGATGTGTTCCTCAACATTACAGGAGGTAAAAAGTGATGCTCAATCTTGCCCAGCGCAATTTAAAAATATTTTTTCGTCAGAAAAGTGCCGTGTTTTTTTCCCTTTTAGGTGTATTCGTTATCATAGGTTTATATGTTGTATTCTTAGGTAATGTTTGGATAGATTCTATCCCTGAGAATCTGTCTGGAGCCAAAAACCTTATGAACAATTGGATTATTGCGGGTATTGTTTCGGTGGCTTCTATTACAACAGCAATGGGGGCATTTGGAATAATGATAGAGGATAAAATCCAAAAAAATAGCAAGGACTTTTATTCATCCCCTATCAAACGCAGTCAAATCGTTGGCGGCTACATTTTGAGCGCACTAATCATCGGTTTCATCATGTGCCTCATTACCTTTATCCTTGGTGAACTCTATATTGTTATTAGTGGCGGAACGCTGCTATCTTTTATTTCAATGATTAATCTTTTAGGCATCATGTTCCTATCCGTTCTATCATCAAGCTGCCTAGTATTTTTTATCGTCAGCTTCTTTGAAAGTACAACTGCATTTTCAACGGCAAGCACGGTTTTGGGAACACTTGTAGGTTTTTTGACGGGTATCTACCTGCCAATAGGCACTCTGCCTCAATCCGTACAATGGGTGATCAAGCTTTTCCCTGTATCTCATGCCGGTGCATTACTGCGCCAAGTCATGTTAAAAGAACCTATTGCCACCAGCTTTTTAGGCGTACCTGAAAACTATATTACAGCATTTAAAGAGATGATGGGGGTTACCTATACCTATGATGACTACACAGCCACAGCTCTAGTACACATCCTTGTACTGCTTGGTACAGCAGCGGTGTCTTTTATCCTTGCATTATGGAATGTATCGCGAAAAATTAAAAGCTAGTCCTTCTCCACACCCTTTATTGCTTCTTGCATATAGATTAAAAACAAGAGCAAGTAGATGATAGCACAGTCCGCTATGTCATGTAAACGGCGCTTTAGCTTTCTAATAGCAACACTATAAAGAACTCAACTTTCGTCTCATTAATTAATATGAGAAAGTTGAGTTCTTTATTTATTCTAACAACTATTTCAATTGTCTAGTAAAAAAATGGAAAAAATAATTCTGTTCTATATTTTAAATTTAGAAACAATCTTGATAAGCTTTTCTGAACTGCTTTCTGTTATCTGCATAAAGTTCGTCACTTCAGTGGCAT
>JARBTY010000294.1 GCA_029239935.1 Clostridia bacterium
GGGGACGGTTCTTTAAAACTGAAGAATAAGAGGGGCAAGAGAGACAGTCAGTAGATAAAATTAAAGAAAAATTTATTAGGATAAGGTATTAAATGGAGATTTTTGGCTATGCTCTATGAAAAAGGGTGAAATGTATGCCAAGAAAAGCTAGAGAGAAGTGTCCAGATAGTGTTTATCACATTATAGTAAGAGGAAATAATAAGCAGGATATTTTCTTAGATGAGTATGATAGAATGGAGTACCTTAAAAGACTAAAGCGGTATAAAGAAGCCTATCAATTAGAAGTGTATAGTTACTGTCTTATGACAAATCATGTCCATCTGCTCATACATGACAAGGGACAAGATATCTCAGATGTAATGAAGGGATTCAATTTAAGCTATGTTATATATTTTAACAAAAAGTACAATTGCTGTGGGCATCTCTTTCAAGATAGATTTAAAAGTTTTATGGTAAAAAACGATGTCTATTTTTCGGAAGTATCAAGATACATTCATCGAAATCCTGTTGAAGCGAATATAGTCAGGAATGCCGAGGATCATAAATGGAGCAGTGCCAGCATCTATTTGGGAGCAGAAGATCCTTGGAAAATAGTGGATAGCAGACGTATACTAGGGTATTTCTCCGATGAGTATGAGAAGAGTAAAAAATTATACTCTGAATATCTTAGAGAGAAAAATATAGAAGAAATAGCTGCGACAATAGAATCGGGAAGTGTACGAATAAGAGAGGAGAGAGAGTATAGGGTAATAAACGAAGAAAAAATGATACAGATGCTTGGGAAGGTAGCAGAATATTTGAATATTCATCACCTCTACTTATTAAAGAAAAATAATAAAAGGTATGGGAAACAAAGGGATATTTGCATATATGTTATGGCGCTTGCGGGCAAGACAAGTCATAGACAGCTAGGGGATTTATTTTATGTAAAGCCATCGGCTATTGGAGTGAGTATAAGGCGTGCTATTGATCAGATGATTCAAAATGAGGAGCTTTCAAATGGAATAAAAGACTTAGTCAAAAAAATCGCATAAAACTTTTACAAAATAGGTAAAGGTTTTATTGTGATGTCCAAAATAAATGTGTAGCAGGTAATCAGGTGAACAGATGAAATTAATTATAAGAGCGGTATAGCAGATGCAAACTGCTAAGGAGCAATTTGTATCTGCTATACCGTTTTTTTGTTATAAAACTACTGAAAATATTAAATGAGAGAAGAAAAATAAAGAACCGTCCCCAAAATTTACTGAGAGTCACCGGAGTTAGAAGGTAAAATGGAGGACCGTCCCCAAAGATAGTATGGGAACCACTCAGTGGGGAATAAACTTTTGTATAAGGGGGTATTAAATCTATCATCTATTAAAACAATGATACCGCTATCTTCTTCGGTCCGAATAAGCCTACCGGCCGCCTGAAAAACTTTATTTATACCAGGGTAAGTATAGGCATAATGATAGCCATTTTTACCAAGCTCATTAAAGTAGTTTTCAATCAGTGTACGTTCAAGGCATATTTGAGGAAGGCCAACACCTACGATAATAACGCCAATCAATCGGTCATATTTAAGATCTATACCTTCGGAATAGATACCTCCTAAGACACAGAAGCCAATATGCGTTTCTTTGGGCTTTTCTGCAAATAGGCTCAGAAAAGCCTCTCTTTCAGATTCACTCATATTGGCAGATTGTACATGAAGAGTATGGTGGTCAGGGTACATCTGTAGAAAACAGTTATAGACATCAAGCAAGTATTTATAGGAAGGAAAGAAAACAAAATAATTACCTGACTGATTATCCACTACTTTTTTGATATAATGGCATATCTGTGTATAACTATTCGCCCTATCTTGATATCTTGTGGATACATTTGTAGTAATAAATCTTTGGACTTTGGAATTATCAAAAGGTGAGTCCAGTTTTATAGCAGCAGAGTCTTCGCCGCAAAGGAGATATTTGTAATAATCTATAGGCAAAAGTGTAGCGGAAAAAAGAATAACACTCTTAAATTTAGCCATTGTATCTCCAAGAAGGTAGGAGGGGTCAATACAAAATAGTTTTAGAACAACATCACCCTGTTCATTGCTAGAGTAAGTAATATATTTTTCATCATAAAACTCATAAATTTTAAGAAAACCATAAATTTCAAAATACAAATCTGTCAAAGAAGCATCAAGAGTATTTCTTGGTACCCGTTGAAGCTGTTTGTCACATAAATTAATAAAATGGCGAAGGAGCGGATAGATCGTAATAGGTGCTTCTTTTTTAATAAAAGGTAGATCCTGTTCAAAATAATCTTTTTTGATAGCCAACAAATAAGCATTTATTTTTGTCAAAGAACTTCTTATAGCAGTGTAAGACTTAGGCAGCATTTTCTTTGTGCTTAAAATATTTTTTTTAGAAAGAGAAGCTGAAAACATATCTCTGGCGCGGTCCACAAGATTATGGGCTTCGTCGATTAAAAGGACATAATCTTTTGCATCTAAAAAACGTTTAAGTGCAACAGTTGGATCAAAAATATAATTATAGTCACAGATAATGATATCCACCCATAAAGCTAAATCAAGGCTAAGCTCAAAGGGACATACCCGGTGTTTTTTAGCAAAGGTTTCAATAATATCTCGGGTTAATAAGTCGTGAGTGTGGAGAGCATCCCAAACAGCCTCATTAACTCTGTCAAAATGTCCCTCAGCATACACACAGTGGGAGGGAGTACATAGGGTCTTATCGCAAAAACAAATCTTATCTTTAGCAGTAAGGGCAATAGATTTGAGCCGTGTACCATTGAGCTGAATTACTTTAACAGCATCTTCGGCGACAGTTCTAGTTATGGTTTTTGCAGTAATATAAAAAATCTTGGAGGCCTGTCCCTCACCCATGGCTTTGAGAGTAGGAAATAAAGTGGAAATAGTTTTGCCGATTCCAGTCGGTGCATTAACAAATAGTTTGGACGTATTAAGGATGCTCCTATAAACGTGAGCGGCCATTTCTCTTTGACCAGTGCGGTATTTTTCAAAAGGGAAGACCAGCGATTTTAAAGAACCGTCCCTTAAGGTACACCAACTGATATAGAAGCGCATCCAAGAGGCATATTGCCCAGTAATATCTTCAAAAAAGACTCTTAAGGCATCAAAATCATACACCTTTAAAAAACGCTTAGTCTCTTTACTGTCTAGATTATAGTAAGTTAATTGGGCGCCAATTTTAGGCAGCTCTTTTTCAAAAGCATACATAAATGCATAACACTTAACTTGGGCTAAGTGCAGCGCATTAAAATCTTCATCTATTCTATCGAGGGGGACAGTAGTAGATTTGATTTCATCAATAATGATAAGATCAATATTTTCTATGATACCGTCTGCCCGGCCCTCTATAACAAAACGGATATCCTCATAAGTGCAGATGTATTTTAGTACAACCTCACTCATATAATTATCACCCATAGATTTT
>JARBTY010000295.1 GCA_029239935.1 Clostridia bacterium
TTCATCCGTTTTGATGATTTCACTATTTAAAATATAGGGATGTGTATGAGGATAAGCAAAGCTTACAGGGATAAAATAGAGATAGGACAAAAGACAAATGCTGATGATAAAAGTCTTTTTTATATTTTTCAAATTTTTCTCCCCTTTTTAATAAAATTTTCGCTATAATATAGTTTGTACAAACAAGCTAATAATATAAATGGAAATTTTAGATGATATTTTGAAGTGGTAAGGTGAGACGATGCAAATCAATAGAATGCTTGAAATGATAACAATATTGCTCAATAAAAAAACGGTGACAGCCAAAGAACTAGCAGAAAGATTTGAGGTTTCTACGAGGACAATCTATAGAGATATCGAAGTACTTTCAGGCACTGGAATTCCGATATATACCAACAAAGGAAGCGGTGGCGGCATCTCTTTGCTAGATCATTATACGCTCAATAAAACCCTTATATCAGATCAGGAAAGCGAAAGTTTGATGGTAGGGCTTGCGACATTAAAAGCAACCCATTATCCAGAAGTTGATAAGATGGTTGAAAAACTAGCGTCTATTTTTAAAAAAAATGATACAAGTGATTGGATCGAGGTGGATTTTTCTGCTTGGGGAGCGGATCCCAATACAGATCATAAGTTTGAGGATATAAAAGATGCTATTTTACAAAGCAAGCTTGTAGAATTTGATTACATCAATAGTATGCAGCAAAAAGCCAAAAGGCAGGTAGAGCCTCTTAAGTTGATTTTTAAAAGTAAAGAATGGTATATGTGGGGATTTTGTAACATGCGACAGGATCACCGGTTATTTAAATTATCCCGAATCAAAAACCACAAGGTACAAAAGGAAGGTTTTGAAAGACAGCAGGATAAAATGGGGATAGCGATAGATTATTTTCAGGAAAAAGCCTCCGAGGCTGTTATAACCTTAAAACTAAGATTTAAAGAAGGAGCACTCTATAGGCTGTATGATGACTTTGAGGATAACCTGATTCAAAAAAATGAAGACGGAACTTATGAAGTGACAGTCAGTTTCCCGGAAGGGGAGTGGTTATGGGGCTATATTCTCTCCTATGGCAGTGATGTTGAGGTCTTGGAACCAAAGGCTGCCAGGGAGCTTATTTCTAAAAAATTGCATGCAGCAGCATTATCCTATAACAGTTTGTAACTATAGTTACAGACTGTTTGTTTTTTGTAAGCTATACTTACTCATGTAAGCAAGAGAGAACACGACAAAAATAGATGATGGGATAAAAAATAGGAGGTAGGAACATGGAAGATTTAATGTTTTGTTATCAATGTCAAGAGACAGCAGGATGCAGCGGATGTACTAAAAAAGGGGTCTGTGGTAAAACACCAGAGGTTGCAAAAATGCAGGACCTACTTATTTATGTAACAAAAGGATTAAGCGAAATTACAACTAGATTAAGAAAAGAAGGTAAAGCAGTTGCAGAAGAAGTTAATCAATTTGTAACACTTAACTTATTCACAACGATTACAAATGCAAACTTTGACCTAGATGTATTTTATGATAGAGTAAAACAAACACTGGATATCAAAGCAGGCTTACTTGCACAGTTAGGTGATCAGGCTGGTTTAAGTGATGCCGCTTTAATTAAGTTAAATACAACAGAAGAAATGGATGCAAAAGCTGAAACAGTGGGTGTTCTTTCAACAAAAGATGAGGATATCAGAAGCCTTAGAGAACTTATTACGTATGGTTTAAAGGGACTTTCAGCTTATCTTAAACATGCGAATGTACTAAAGCATACTTCAGAAGATACAGCAGCTTTTATGCAGCGTGCACTTGCCAGCACATTAGATGATACCCTTAGTGTAGGAGATTATGTAGCGATTACCCTTGAAACCGGTAAATACGGAGTAGATGGTATGGCACTTTTAGATGCAGCCAATACATCAAGTTATGGACATCCAGAAGTAACAAAAGTAAATCTTGGAGTTAGAAACAATCCAGCCATTATTATTTCAGGACATGACCTTAGAGACTTAGAACAATTATTGGAGCAAACAAAAGGCACAGGTGTCGATATTTATACACATTCAGAGATGCTGCCAGCACACTACTACCCAGCATTTAAGAAATATGACAACTTGGTAGGTAACTATGGTAATGCATGGCACAAACAAAAAGAAGAGTTCACAAGCTTTGGCGGACCTATTCTGATGACAACTAACTGTATTGTACCTCCTTCAGATGTTTATAAAGACAGACTTTATACAACAGGTGCTTCAGGATTTGCAGGATGTAAACATATTGCAGCTGATGCAAATGGTAATAAAGACTTCTCAGAAATCATTGAACATGCAAAACGCTGCGCAGCACCAACAGAAATTGAAACAGGTGAAATCGTTGGTGGATTTGCACACAACCAAGTACTTGCACTTGCTGATAAAGTAGTTGACGCTGTCAAAACAGGAGCAATTAAAAAATTCTTTGTTATGGCAGGCTGCGATGGTCGTCAAAAATCAAGAAGCTACTATACAGATTTTGCACAAGCACTTCCAAAAGACACTGTTATTTTAACAGCAGGTTGTGCAAAATATAAATACAACAAGCTGGACCTTGGAGACATCGGTGGTATACCAAGAGTACTTGATGCAGGACAATGTAATGATTCTTACTCATTGGCACTGATCGCTCTTAAATTAAAAGAAGTATTTGAACTTGAAGATATCAATGAGCTTCCAATTGCTTTTAATATCGCATGGTATGAGCAAAAAGCAGTTATTGTACTTCTTGCATTACTTCACTTAGGGGTTAAAGACATCCACTTAGGACCAACTCTTCCAGCATTCCTTTCACCAAATGTAGCGAATGTTTTAGTAGAAAACTTTGGCATCGGCGGGATTACAAATGTAGAAGACGATATCAAAATGTTTATGGCGTAATAAAAACCTATCAATAAAGGGCGGTGTGCCTATAGAACTGGATTCTATAGGCACACCGCTTTTACTATGATAGAGTGGAGCGTTTTCGTTAGCTATAGCTCCCTTTATTTGAATCCTATAAAGCTCGTGTTATAATAAAGCTATTTAGGAATTGACTAAATAGTAAACTACAAGATAGGAATGGTATCAAGATGAAAATTTTTGTATACAGCTACAGAGAAGATGAAGAAGAATTTTTTGAGCAGTTTAGTAAGCACCATGGATTTGATTTGAGTTTTACAAGGGACAATCTAAATGAAAATAGTGTTTATTTAAGCAAAGGTTATGAAGCAGTCAATATTGCTGCAGTGGGGAAGATTAGCGCATCCATTATCAGAGCTTTAAAAGATAATGGGGTGAAATATATTGTTTCAAGAGCCGCTGGCGTCAATCATTTGGATAGTGAAGCTATAAGAAAGAATGGTTTAAAGGCGGCCAATGTCCCGAGTTATTCTCCTAATGCCATATCGGAGCATACATTGACACTGGCCCTTAG
>JARBTY010000053.1 GCA_029239935.1 Clostridia bacterium
CCCTTAAGGGCATCAAAAGGCGTGATTATAGGTTGCAGTTCTTCATAATTCACCTCAATGAGGGCGCAAATTTCTTCCAGCTTGTCTTTCTTATCAGTGGCTACAACTGCCAAAACATTTCCTACATAACGGGTAATATCTCCCACTCCCATCATGACATCCCAGTCCTGTTTGATATGTCCAATCTTATTACAGGGAACATCTTCCTTCAAAAGAATTTTTACACAGTCAGGATGTTTGAGGGCTTTACTCATATCAATCCCCTTAATAAGCGCTCGTGGATATTTAGAGTAGACGGGCTTAGCATATAACATTCCCTCAGCCATAATGTCATCAGCAAAAATACCCGTGCCATTGATTTTTTCCTCTGCATCAATTCGTTTTGCGTAATCATTCATCTGAAGAGTGCTAGGATTAGACGGTACTACTCCTTTTTCCCTAAAAAACTTTGCTGCCTTCAAGATGGCATCTTCAATTTTTTTGTATCCCGTACAACGGCAAAGGTTACCTTTAATAGCTTGTTTAATCTCAGTGCGTGTCGGATCTAAATTGACATCTAACAAGCTCTTTGCAGATATGACCATGCCCGGGATGCAAAAACCACACTGAACCGCTCCAGCCTCTGCAAAACAATGCTCATAAACCTTCATTTCCTCTTGGTTAATGCCCTCTATAGTTAAAACCTGTTTCCCTTGCAGCTTACTTAGAGATACTGTACAAGCCTTTTTCCTTACACCATCTACTAAAACAGTGCAAGTCCCACAAGCCCCTTCGCTGCAGCCATCTTTAGTTCCTGTTAAATGAAGATCATCCCTTAGAAAGGTTAATAGTTTTTTATCATAGGCAGACGTATAGTCTTTATCATTAATACATACTGTATACATTTCATTCCTCCTTGTAAAAATTTTTTTCTATCATACAATCACTAACTTTTAATTTATTTTACTCTTAATTTATCTTACTCATACATTTGTTTACATATCTAGTAATCCTGCCAAGTATCCACATCCACCCAAATACCCGCGTCATCTACTAGTAGGGTATGCATCCATTCCGCAGATATTTTGCTGCTTACAGAACAAAAAAACACCCTCTCTATTTCAAAACAGCTTTTTATTTTTCAATAAACTATACTGCCTTGATTATAAAGTGAGTGATTTTTGTTGGCAAGTTCTTTCTTAAAGGAACTTGTGAATAGATTACATTATTTTTGTCATCAAAAAGGCTTTATGAAAACTGCTTTGTGTAAAATAAAGTACGTCTTCTTCAAACCGCTGGTAGGTAAGCAGAAACGTTGTTCCCCGCTTAGTGAGGGAGGTATTGCCACCGTGCTTCCCGCCTTGCCTGCGTTCTACCACAGGGTAACCTAGTTCTGTTTCTAGCCGATTAATCATATCCCATGCTTTTCCATAAGATAGGGCCATTAAACCACACGCCTTACGCACATTACAAGTATCGGAAATCAAATACAGGAGAAGTTTGAGACGCCCATTGAAAAAAGCACTTTCTCGTTCAATGCTCATGTGTATTACCGGATGAAGAATGGCGTTGTTATGTTCCGCCAGTCTTTCTTGAAGCTGCTTGGCATTATGCACGCTAGTTAAAACGCCCTCATCCTCTACCGGGACCCAATGTCTTTTCTCCTCTAGCGACTGAATTGCACCCCTTAGTCCTCCCCCGCCATCGTAAGCTAAAATATCTGGAATAATCTCTTTTGAAAGAAGAACCGGGTGTCCACCCCGCCTTCTATAGGAAGGGGTTATAATATCCCCCTCTGTGTCCTTTAGTTTAATTAACGTATCTGGTGTAAACATGGGGACATTGACTGGTGCAAATACTACACGGTCACATTTACCCTGTAAATACTTCAACCCTATTTTTATGGTATCCAGAAATTCCAGATCATCTGGTTGCTCATTGGAGAGAAAAATAACACCATAATTACTGAGCTGATACCTCACTTCATCTTCATTTGCACCAGTAATGATGACAATGGGAAAAATACCTGCCTGCTGAAATGAAATCACAATACGTTTAATCACGGGAATTGTGCCAACCTGTAGCATGGGCAGTGCATGTTTCTTACTGGCCGCGGCAATTAAACCTCCCAATTTACTTATTCTCATGGTTCAAACCTCGCTACTTATCATTTAAATCACTCTGTCAAAGCTTCGTTAATAGTATCAACTTTTGTTAATTCACCCGTCGCAGAATCTATTACTAACCCATATACCTTTATCTCCTCTGGAACCAAAGGATGTTTGCGTATGAGTTCTACTGTTTTTTTAATAGAAATATCCAGATCCATAAAACCAGCCAACCATGAATCAAAGTCAATACCATAGTACTTTATCATATCAATATTTTGTTGCGTTATCCCATGTGCTTTCATTTTTTCTATCATTTTTTTACTGTCTGTGCACATAGCTCCACAGTCAGTATGAGCAATTACCAAAATTTCTTGAACATCTAATTCATAAATTCCTATTAACAGACTTCGCATGACACTTCCAAATGGATGTGAAATGATTCCGCCTGCATTTTTTATAATTTTTGCATCACCATTTTTTAGCCCCAGTGCTGCAGGTAACAATTCAGTTAATCTTGTATCCATACAGGTGACTATAGCGATTTTTTTATTTGGATATTTGCTTGTACTATATTTTTCATAATTTTTATTTTCAACAAAAGCTTTGTTATATTTTAGTATTTCATCAATCATAATTAATCTCTTTCCTTTTTTATTTACCTCTGACATTATGCCCCTTACAACCCTGTAACCATAACCATTGTTTATTGAAAATACCGATTCTACTATTTCGAAAACTATTTTGATATATCTGACAAATCATTTCTTAGGCCTCATATAGGTCCATATATGGTATCTAATCACACCCCATTTTTATCATGATTTTATCATGTTTATGCTAAGGTAACAACTATTTTTAAGTAACGAGAATATAACCTCAACTATGTTTATCACCTACCTGAGTGAATATTATGAATCCACCTTGCTCAAAAAATAAATAACATAAATGTTTGTTTTTATGACTGTATTTATATCCCCAACCATAGTTTTTACCAAATGGAAACTTTAACTCTTTATCTAAATCCTATAACGCTATTAGAAAAGATTCAAATTGGTTTAATTTATCCAATGCCGCCATTCCCATTGTCTCCTGAATTGCATCCAAGGTCGGTCTATTCATTTTGTTTAACATCCGTTCATACATAAAACTCACCTCGCAAAAGTTACTTGCAATTTTCTTGCTTTTCCTAAGTGGAAGCCATATCTTCCACTTACCTATACCTCCTCTTGGATAATTACCTCCTAAATCAAATCATTTATTCATATTGAGGCGATTGAAGAAGTTACTTTGCCATGGTAAAATGATAATAAAAATACTACCGTGCAAAATCTTTGCAAAACGCTAGTATTCGAAAATATGCCCAGTGAGCATTTTTATACTATAGGAGATAACTATGATTAGAGACTTTGAAATTGATGAATTAGAAACCCTTATGGAAATATGGCTTAAAACAAACATTGATGCACATGATTTTATTAATGAAAGTTACTGGAAAGAGAATTATAAGCTAGTTAAAGAGCTGCTGCCTAATGCAACACTATTCATTTATGAAGATAACAATGTCATTGAGGGATTTATTGGGTTAATGGAAAGTTATGTCGCTGGACTATTTATTAATGCAACTAGTCAGTCCAAAGGCATAGGAAAAGCTTTACTTGATTATGTCAAGGAGAATCACTCAGAATTGTCATTACAAGTTTATAATAAGAATGTTGGTGCGGTTAAATTTTATTTAAGAGAAGATTTTGTAGTTTTAAAAGAGCAAATTGATGAAAATACTGGTGAAGTAGAACTTGTTATGAATTGGTCAAAATGATTAAACTCCCCAAACACAATCTTATTAGTGTGCCCCAGCAAATCATTTCAATATTATCTCTGATAATATAGGTTACTCACCTGCCTTAAAATTATAGATAGGCTTGATAACCTTCACAATATCTGCTGTAGGCTTGATATGATCCACAATGTCCTCCATTGCCTTATAAGCCATGGGACATTCATCAAGGGTACCTTCATTTACCGAAGTAGTATATATATGCTTCATTTGATTTCTAAACTCAGATACGGTAAATGTATTACGGGCCTTTTTCCGGCTCATTAACCTGCCTGCCCCATGTGGCGCCGAATTATTCCAATCTTCATTTCCTTTGCCAATACAAATCAAACTTCCATCTCTCATATTAATGGGTATTAATAGTTTTTCGCCCAGTTTTGCCGAGACTGCCCCCTTACGCAGCACCATTGCCTCCCTATCGATATAGTTATGTATTGTAGTAAACTGTTCTATAACATTAAACTTCATTCCCCTTATAATTTCATCCATCATCGCTTTACGATTTAGCTTAGCGAAATGCTGTACCAAGTACATATCATGCAGGTAGTCCTCAAAAAGATCCTCCTCTACATAAGCCAAAGAATGGGGAATTGTCGTCAGAATCTGTTTTTTTATTTCGTTAATAGTCTTTTGTATTTCTTTCTCACGACCTTGGGATTTGAGCTCTTTAATCCGTTCATTTACTGAATTATGATCATTTTTATTCAAGCGTTCGTATCCCATATTCTGGTAGAGTGTTGCCACTTCCTTACCTAGATAACGGCTTCCAGAATGAATAACGATATACAAATTTCCCTCCTCATCCCTGTCAACCTCAATGAAATGGTTACCTCCTCCAAGGGTTCCAATACTTCTTTTGGCTCTGTCCATATGCACTTTATCCTTGCAGCATAGTTCTCTTAAATCAATCTCATCATTGTACTGATGAAGTTGGTCTCTGATATTCATCCCGCTGGGTATTTTATCATAGATTAGTTTATCAAGCTTTTCAAGATCAACATGCTTTTCTGCAATCTGGATTGTCTCCATGCCACAGCCAATATCCACTCCTACAAGATTGGGGACAACCTTTTTAGAAATAGTCATAGTTGTGCCGATAGTACAACCAGCCCCTGTATGAACATCTGGCATAATACGGATTTTACTTCCCTCTGAATATTCCATATCACACAGTTGTTTAATCTGGGCCCTAGCAGTTTCTTCTATTTTATCAGTAAACACTTTTGCACTAGAATGTTCTCCTTTTATCTCAAACATACTCTTCACCTTTTCCTTATTCACCTTTTTAATTAAGTGTCTTTTAATATTTTTGTTAACTGAGAAAGCAAATCTGTGCCCCCGCTGACGCTTATGCTGCCCACATTCTCACAGATTTTCTCAAGACATTCAAGTTCTTTAAGCTTATAAAGAGTCTGATTCTCATCCATAAGTTTAGCCGTATTCAGCAGACTTCTTGTAGAAGCCACTTCCTCACGTCTCGCGATTACATTCGCCTGTGCTCTTTTCTCAGCAATAAGGACCGTATTCATGATATCGCGTATCTCTCCTGGCAGGATAATGTCCTTGACCCCAGCATCCATCACTGTAATAAAATAATTCTTTTCTTTTTCTTTCAGTTTCTTAAATGCAAATTCAGAGATTTGCTCCTTATTTTCTAAAATGTCATCCAAACGGTACTTTCCTATATATTCCCGAAGTGCCAGTTGCAAAGTAACATGGATCTGTCTCTCATAATCATCAATTTCCGTATAGATTTTAACATAGTCTGCGATTTTATAGCGGCAGACAAAATTTAGGCGAAGCGCCACTTTATCAAGGGTCAAAATTTCCTGCCCAACAATATCCATTTGCATAAGTCTAGTATCTGTATAGCCTACTTCAATTTTGGTACCGTTATTCCAGAAATAATAGGTGCCTTCATCTAAAAGCTTAATAAATTTCTGATCAAAATAAAGTCTGGCTTTCTGAAACTGTGCAACATCAATTTTGCAAAAATACTTTTTGGGCATATATGTAAAAATGAATTTAGGCATACTATCCTCTACTTCTGGGTTACTGATATCGATTTCTTTAAATTCATGTTGATTATAGATTGCCCAGTATGCATACTTGCCACTCTGTAAACACTCTTTGAATTTACCGTTTATATAGTGTAGCACGAGGGTTTCATCTTTTACATCTACTACGGTAAGTTGTTTTGCAAGCTCTTCATCCTTAAGAAATATAGAAAGCTCATATCCTGCAAGCTTAAACTCCTCACAGGTGTTCATAATGAATACCTGTTTATTATTAAGCAAATTATATTTGCCTGGGTTTAACATTTTGATAAATTTCCCGTTTTTAAAAAGCAAGCCTCTTTCATTCTCATTAACGATTATTTTCACACTACTCACCCCTATTTTGTTTTTTGTGTAGTAGCAAATCATCCTCCCTACTTGTGCGGCAAAGGATTTAAGAAGCATTGTATGTCAATCGGAAGCATAGCTTTGGACTTACATCAACAACATCGGTATCCATCCTTCGGCAAGGCAAAAGCGTGGATGCTGATTGAACAGCTGGATAATTCGCCTAACACTTAAATTGATAAAATTTTTCCAAACCACTGGCAGAACCTTTTGTTCTGGTGGGATTCGAACCCACGTAATAGTCTCCAACCTATCCTAAGCTTCATTTGCTTAGGACAGGAATCGAACCTGCATTTTTGGCAAGTTTACTTGGCATACCCTTTGGTAACACCTAGGGCACCGCAGAAATGATTTTAATTTCACGCAAAAGCAACCTTGCAACATTATATTACCTTAAAAAGGTATCTTTTATCATGGAAAAAAAGTTGCGAACTCATGTTATTCGCAACTTTTTTTGACTTAATAATCTTTGTTTAATTTGGTCTATGAAGGGTTCTGGTTCGACTGCTTTTACCATTGGTCCAAAGGATAGTACTCTGATTAACACCTCTGTCTCGTCATCCCCATTAAAAATAAGCTTCATTTGATAGCGATTTTCTCCTGTTTTAATCGTTTCTTTCTCAAAGTTTGCAAAATGGAGCATCGCACGTTCAAGAGCCTTTCTTTCATCTATGATTTCTAGTGTTACTGATTTTTTGTTTCGGTAATAAGGTTTGAGCGTAGTATGATCATAAAACCCTAAAAGCTCACACCTTATAATCCTAGATAAATTTATGACCATACGCTTATAGTTCCCCTTACAAATAAGTCTGAACTTATCATCTTTCTGGGAATATTCCAGTTTTCTTGGTATGTATGTATTTCTATGCAAATACCCTTTTCCACTTTGAAATGATATAGTTAGTTTTCTTTTTTCCTTTAATGCCTGCAGAATGATTGTGAAGTTTTTTTTGTAGTCTTCACTTTCATAGGGATCGCCGTCTTTAATGAGGTCCATAAAATAGAAGTCCTCATTAAAGTACAAAGGTTGCACATCCTCTAGTCCTTCTATGGGCTGGGCAAATAAGGCAAATCTTGGGTCCAGGCTTATGGCTTTTAAAAACCTAAGCTGAAGCATTGTCAGTGGCATCGATACTTTATGTTTGATTGGGGTTGTAAAGTCTTTCGTAATAACCTGCCATTCTTCATCTTTAATTGCATTCATCATATATATAAAACTTTCAGAAAAAGCTGAATCATAAATAATATGATAGGCCATCTTTTCATCTAGCTCTTTATCTATTGCTTTATTGATTAGAAGTGCCATAGCATTATAGTAAGCACTGTATATCTCACTGAATATCACTTGCTTCACCTCCGCCGTATAGAGCGTACATGGCATCCATATCACAATAAAAAGTTTTAATAAATTCTTTATTGCTGCTTTCAATCGCCATAATCCTACCAATAAAGGTTCTTATCCATGGCATAACCTCCATCGTATCAAATACTTCAACAAAGTATTCGTAGGTTGTTTCATCTATTTGCGTCAGTACCCCATGCCTACCCTCACGCTCAATACGGTTCACAATAAATCGTTCATGATGAGAAATATAAAGTGTCATTTTTAACCATTGAAGCCCTTTAGAATTATAAAAAGATGTCCCCCATGTATGTAGAAGAATCTCTTCTAGTTCTTTTTGATATCTATCATAATGCTCAATCTTACCTAACGCTTTAACTGATTTGATATAATCCAATCTATAGGAAAGGATTTTTTTAAATCTAAGGTTGTAGGCACAAAGATACCTCCTGCCGCCCTGTACGCTTAACAAAAATTTCAAGGGTATAATTTCCAATGTTATACTCTTATCTGAACGGGGACTGTGATTTGTAATTTCCACTTTTTCATTCTTATGAATGGCCTCAAGAAGCAAGTAAACAACCTCACTTTCTAATGCATGCATCACATAATGATGCTTAAATGATAGATAGGTGTTAGCATAATGATATTTATCCAGCAGAAAACTCCCAACAACTCCTAAGGGGGACACTTCACTAAAAAAAGTCAAGGCCTCACCAAATCCAGTGAGATCAACTCGTGTCGTTACCCGTGAATACTGCAGCTTCTTTCCGTCTTTTTCGGCTTGCAACACGCCAAGTCCCACATATTCAGAAAGCTTATTTCTAACTGTAGATATATCTAAAATAATAGGTTTTTCAAAGTGAATAAGATAGTCACATGCAATTTTATCAGCAATCTCCTTTGCCGATAACTTCACATGGTTTTGCAAAATATCAAGAATCAAAAAATTTAATGTCATGTCATTCCTTGTAAACGTTTTTGCTTTAAAGGCTCTATATAGTGGGTTTGCTGGTATATCTGAGCTATCTAGAGACACAAAGACATTTTTACCATTGGCATCACGACGAAATGACATATATTCTGAAAGGTAGCTCTCAATTCTACGCTTTTCATTATCATAGCTTCGCAAGCTCTTTTGATCGTAGTCCTCACGCGTTTTAAATCCGTACACATAAAAATCACGCATGTAATCTCTAATCTTATCGAACCTTTTAATAAGCTCTGAAAATTCACTCACTATATCACCTCCCTGGGTCATCAGCCTCGAATTAAGGGCTTTGTATAATAATCATCTAGAATATGCATTTAAGTGTTGCTAACATCCCGTTCCTTACCAATAGATTTCAATAATATTATAATATATTCAACGATAAATATATGTCAAGCTAATCAGCTTATACACTATTATAATCAAGCAGCCTCAAAGAAAAATTTACATAACTCTCTAGGCTCCACTTTTTCTCATAACAAAAAATGCATCTAGGTTTCAGCCTGAATGCATTTTTTGTTTTTATTATATTAAGTTGCGATATGCTCTTCTGCCATCAACAATGGCATATATAACAACTGCCTTATTCTTCTTATTTATCTTATAAAAGACAAGATGCTTTTCAATAATGATTGCTCTATATCTCTGCTTTTTAAAAATCGAATATCTTGGTATACTTCCTAACTCTGTAAACTCCTCAAGACGGTTATTGATGTTTCTATCTTTTCCAGATACCCCAGTGCACTATCAACATCTCCAAAATAATTTGCACTATAAAATATGATGTCACCCCTTTCTGATACTTTTCTTCATAGTCATATCACAGTATGACTATTTATTCAATCGTGAAAACAGTTTTATAATAGGCCAGTACTGCCGTAAAGTACATATTTATTTTATTGTTATTTTAATATTTATCTCATTTAGTTTTGTTTCCGTAGCATACCACACTTATTAGGTGGTAAATACTCAAATTGATACTTGTGATATAATAAATCAGCAGGACTGTTCGCTATCAAACATATATAACTATCTTGAAAAGTACTTTCTTCAAAGTAATTATTGATTTCTTTCATTATTTGATCTGCAAATCCTTTTCTTCGATAATTTTCATCCACCATAATATCAGTCACTACATAAGTGATTCCTTCATCACCTACAATTCTTCCAAATCCTATCAATTTTTCTTTATCATAAAAAGATACTGTAAATAAAGAATTTGTTATTGCTTTTCTGCTTCTTTCCAAATCTTTACTTCCCATTCCTGAACGAAGTCTCAAGCTAACATAATCTTCTGCTTTCGGTTTTTCATAGAGCATTTTCATTTCCATATACCTTCCTTTATTATTCTCCATACTCTATAAGCCCTTAATTATTCAGTGAAGTGTCTATTTCACGAACTCTCCTAAATCCATTTTGAGCACTTTTTCTAATCAACTTCATACCAAATAGGATTCGTGTAGCATTATATCTCCGAACAATATACTCGTATATAACCATTATAACAACTAGTGTACAGATTATGATGATAAAAAATTTTGCCAGATCAGGAATATTCAAATTAACAATGAAAAAGCCAATGAGAAATAATACATTCTGATGCAAAATATAGAATGGCATGACTGCTTCGCGGCTATATTTCAAAAATGGATTAGAAAAATCAAGTCGCTTCATGGTAAATCCTAAAATAGTAAAAAGCTCAAGCCAAACCAAAATATCTGGATGGTTGGCAGACCCCTTGTGCAAAAAAACAGATCCACTTATGACCACAAAGGATAAACATGCCCAAATCCAACGAGTTGTAATGATCTGTAATCGCAGATGCTGATGGGATGATAACAGATATCCGGCAAAGAAAAACCAGGCATATTGTGCCATTCGCCAGCCTCCAGCCACAATTGAACCTTCATTGGTTGTAACCTTTTGGATAATAACTGTAGGTACTAAAAATAAACTCAAAAAACCTGGGATAGCCAGGAAATCTCCGATTCGACGTAAAAACGTGCTGCCCGTCACTCCTTTAAACCACCAAAAGACGGGCATAAAAGCTAACGTGAAAATAAATAGAAATAACAAATACCATAGATGCATTCCATGAAAGGCAAAATTTCCCGTACCACCCGGTAAGTAAATACCCTCAAAATAGTGTGGAATAAATTCTATAAATGACCCATGGAACTGACCGTGAGAGATTCGTTCAAGATAAACCTGCATTGCCGAAAAGCTAAAAATACCAACGATAAGAGGAACGAATAGCCGCATAACTTTATCTCTGATAAATCTGGTTGCCTTTGTCTTACTTACTGCATAGAAAACACTTGCTCCGGATATCAGGAAGATTAATGGCATCATCCAAACTGCCATAAAATTCATTATAGTAGGCTCGATCCAAGTATAGGTGGTTGGATTCTTAACAGACCAATCCCCAGTATCGAAGAAGTGGATAGAGTGATATAGAAAGACTACAAAGATAGCAGTCACTCGAAGCCAATCTAAGTCATTACGCCGAATAGAATGTTCATAATTTTTTTGCATATTATTTACCTCTCAGTCTTGACGACTACTTTGCATTCATTCTGATTCCAAAGAGTTGAGATTACATTGTATTTAGCATTTTCATCAAGTCCCTTTATCAATCCTTCCATTGCATCAAGGCAATAAATATTGCAAGGACTCCCTGCTCCCAGCTTTTTTGACAAACCGCATAGCATACAGTTTGTTGCTGTTGCCTTAAAACCTTCATTATTTTGTTCCGTGTTCCAATTAGCGCAGCCAAAAATTTCTGGAAGTATTTCGAATACTTGTATAGGCCTTTGAATTCCAAGCTGGGCTGCACGTAATTTACCGCCTGCCAGCTGCTCCTGTTTTTTCTCAGCAGTTACCTTTAAAAGAATTCCTTCCCTATCCAGCCTTAATACAGCATCTGCTAATGCCCCCGCATATATCATCTGCAGTACTTTAATTTTCTTTTCACTATCCATAATCCGACCCCCATTTATAAATTTAATAGTTTCATTAATAATTCAATTTCATTTTTGATATCTTCATCAGGAATCTCCTCATCCAAAAGAACAATTTTTTCTATCACATTCTCCATGACCCTCACAAATAAGTTTGAAAAGTTAGGTAGCATTTTTTTATTTTCTACATATCTCTCCAATATTTTTTTAGTCCTCTCCACGCGGCCATTTTCCCATTCAATCAAGTCTTTTCTAACCTTTGATTCTCCGTCAAAACCTAGCCAAACCTTGAGTGAAAGCTTATATACAGCTTTGTCATAGCTTAAGAGTTCTTTTCTTTGCTTTATTGCGTTAAAATAAGTCTCCTGTACTGTTGCTCCAATTATAACTTGTGCATTCAACCTTTCTATAAGCAAAACAAATTCCTTGTATGCTACTTCATAGAATAAATCCACTTTGTTCTTGTAGTAATAATACAACGTTGGCAAGCTACACCCTGAACTGGAAGCAATGTCTCTCATGGATGTACCGTGATAGCCCTTGTCTGAAAATAATCTTACTGATTCTTTAAGTATTTTTTCTCTAAATCCTTCATCTGTTTTGTTTCTCATTTAAGTTACACTCCATTTTATATCTAACGTTCGTTATATTTAATATTAACATTTGTTAGACTTTTTTGTCAATATGTTTTTCTATAAAATAAATATCCAAATGTATTAAGCTTCTTTATCTCAATGCATTTGGATATAATCCCCATATATCAAAATAATTATCTCTCTAGATTAGTCAAAAACTCATGCATAGATTTCATGATATCGACATCCATACGTTCTGCAAGCACAATCAACCACCAAATACATTCACTTAGTTTATGTTCTAATTGCGCCGCTTCATTTTCCGAAACTGGCCAACGCTTCTGATCGGCCATTGTCAGTCGCCCAACAAGTCCTGCATCCGTTAAAAAAGCAAGTGCATCCTCTTCTATTGTCCACTCACTGCCATGGTATTGCTTTTCCAATTTATGATAATGATCTCTTATCTTTTTAGAACGTTCGATCACATCACTTAAACTCATTTCTTTATCTTTCATAATACCAACCTCTCTTAAAAACTACCCTTATAATATTTGCACATTCATTTCTTATAAGATTTACTTGCAATATTCACTAAGTTAGAATAGCATCAAAAACTTGACAACATACTGTCATATTATAAAATAATATTTCTAATCTTCATCTAGATAAAATTGAATAAACCATGCATAAAGTAGGAAATTAAATTCCTTTATATGCATGGTTTTTAGTTAAGAAAAATATTTTATTCTCTAATCCATGAGAAGACATATTCCATATTCTCAGGGGATTTTAATTCTGGTTGACATGTTGTATCAAAATGGCCTTTGAGTCCCTTTTCTTTGACTGCAAAGTCAAAGTGTGCTGCCGCAATTCCCATATCTACTCTTTGAATATCATATGGAAAACGGTCACTGTACCCAGGTTCTTTATATTCATAAAAATGGCATATGCTATCTTTTAGTAGAACTCTCCAAGGTTGTTTATTTGATGCCGATGGTCCTAAACGAATCATTTCCAATGGGAACTCCAACTCACCTGCTTCTTCTTTGTTAAGAGGTGATTCAAAATCATTTTTATAAAATAGTTGACTCCATTCTTTACGATGATCTGCTTGAATCATTTCTCTCATTTCAATTTCTTTCACATGCTTCTTCGCAGCAGCATATCCATAGGGTGTTATAATTGGAAATATTCCCTCTTCACCTATATTCATAGCTTCTTCGAACCCTTCACGATTAAATGTTCCGCCTAACCAACAAGTCCCAAGGTCAAGATGAGCTAAATAAAGAACGACGGCCTCAAGCTCATATCCTAGTGCTTCTAATGCCATTGGTTCTAATTTTATGGTTGTTCCAATATATTGCCTAGCGCCTTTAATAACACCGTAAGTTCCAAGCTTTTCTTCATTTTTCATGTCCTTATTATCAAGATAATGAAAGTTTAATTTTTTCCCAAAAGGATTATCTAGCGAATCTACAAAAGATTCAATTGCCTTTCTTTTTTCTATCTCAACCTCTTGTTCACTATAATTTCTTACGCTATATCGTTTTATTATTACCTCTTCTATTGGAAAATAAATATTTATTGATATTCCTCCTTAATTGATTTTACGGCCTTAAACCCACACCATTTCATACAGGCTCCACATTTTATGCACTTTTGTTCATCAATTGCATATGTTTTTCCGCGTTCCCCTCTAATCGCTCCAGCTTTACAAACTTTTTTGCATCTGCCACAACTTCGGCATTTTTCACTGTCAATCTGATACCTTGAAGGAGTTATATCTGGATTTCTTTTCAACTTTCCATCCATATTCTTTTTGAGACGAGACAATATATCCTTGAGCATTTTACACTTCCTTTCTTTAAGCAATCTGTTTTAATAAAATTAAATTATTCTTCATTAGAATCAGCCGATTTACTGTCAATACGATCGTTAATATCAGTCAAAAACCTTAATATTGTATCCTGCTCGTTGTCACTGTAGTGTTCGAGAAGGGACAACCACTCTTGTCTGACTTCGTTATGGAGTTTTTTATGCTCAGCATATATAGACTGTCCACCCTCCCTCAGTTGAAAGTAAATTTCTTTATTATTGTCTGGCTCCTGATAACTCTCTATTAAACCCTTACTTAATAACCTTTTGCTGATCTTACTTATGCCTGCTCGCGTCAGACCCATCTTTTCGGAAATTTTTGTTACATTCGGGTGGTCAATCATACCAATACAGTCAATACAGTGTACTTCCGCAAGGTTGATTTCATCCAGCAGACCCTCACGTTTATGCTGAAATATGTCCGAGTACTCCTGTATTTTTATAAAAAGGTCTAAAATTCTCAGTGGTAGATTCATACGCTCCTCCTTTTTGTTAACGCGTTAACAATTTTAAGATATCAC
>JARBTY010000296.1 GCA_029239935.1 Clostridia bacterium
TCCTCTTTATAAACTGTATTAACCAGATACTGTATGCGCCTACTCATCTTATCAAAGGCACTAAACAAATAACCTAGTTCATCTTTTCTGTCACTTTTCATGACAACCCCTATCTCTCCTTGTTGTATCTGCTGCATCTTGCCGCTTAATAGGTAAATAGGCGAGATAATCTCTTTATACAAACCTGCTGCAAACAATAAAAAGATAGGCAGCGTACTGATGCATAAAATCAGAGTCATTTTAGATAAATGTCTGATATCTTGCAGCAAAATATCCTTTGAAATAAAGACGGCGCTGATCATTGATAAATTAAGAGAGCTTCTTTTTGCATACAAGATGACCTGCTGCTTATCCTCATTTTTATAGAGCTCCCCATCTTTAGGGTCTACACTTAAAAAGCGCCTCAATAACTCTCCTTTATCTTGTGGCAGCCGCCCCTCACTTAAGATTTCTTTGCCATCCCCATCTGCAACATATATACCTTCTTTGGCGCCTTCTAACACCTTCTTATACTTATCTGTGAGGTATTCCTTTTTTATTTTAAAAACCAACATCCCTACAGGCTTAAAAAAATTTTTGTCAAAAATCTTTTCCCCAATATAAATAATACTCTCTTCATCTATGTAATAAGCAAAAACACCTCCTGTTTCACTAAGCTGTGTTCGCATATGCTTAAAAATCTTCTTTATTCTAAAATCATTTTCCTCTTCATAGGACTTTCTTTTGCTGACAATATACTGGGTTTTTTCATCTAGGAACTCATAGCCGCCCACATCTATTTCAGGCTTTGAAAGCACCACAGACTTAAGGTAGCCCTCTACCATCCGTCCAAGGTCATAGTCACCTATTCCGTTGTAGCTAGTGGCTTCCCCCTTACTGTTTTTCTTCTTTTCCTCTATCACCAGATTATACCGTTCGTTAAAGCGATGAATCGCCTCATCATATTTAAGCTCCACTACAAATTCTTCTAATTTGTCAATGTTTTCTTTGGTTCCTTCCAGACTTTGAAGAATATCCCCCTCTGCCGACTGTACAAAATGTGTAGTTACAACCTCTTCATATTGTTTATAGCCCAAATAACCTATAAAAAAAATAGGATAAGAGACCAATAGACAAATAAACATACTCCACTTTACTTTAATAGGAATCTTAAAATATAAAGCTTTTAGTTTCTTTTTCATCTATTGGCCCCTTTTCCCCTGTGTTTCTACTTAAATCAATTTCCCGGCTGCTTCGTCCACAATAACCGTGACATCTGGATGCATCTGTAGTAGTGAAGCTGGCATCTGGGTATCAATCTTACCTTCCAGAAGCTCTCCGATAATGGCTGCCTTTGTCTCACCGCTTGCAAGCAGCAGGATTTTTTTAGCTTTCATAATATCACCCATCCCCATGGTAATAGCTTGAGTAGGCACCTCATCTCTGCTGGCAAAAAACCTTGCATTGGCTTCTATCGTTTCTTCTGCCAGCTGTGTAACATGGGTTCCTACTGCAAGTGTATCGCCCGGTTCATTAAATCCAATATGACCATTTCCCCCTATACCTAATACCTGAATATCAATGCCGCCATTTCCTCTTATTTGACCATCATATGCTTCACATTCTACTACTATATCCTGAGCCATACCATTTGGAATATGGGTTTTCTCCTGCGAGATATTAATATGGTCAAACAAATGATTTTTCATAAAGTATTGATAGCTCTGGGGATGCTCTGCTGGTATCCCTACATATTCATCGAGATTAAAAGTGGTTACTTTCGAAAAATCTACCTGTCCTTCTTTATTATACGTAACGAGTTCTTGATACATGCCTATTGGTGTACTGCCTGTGGCTAATCCCAGTACCGCATCTGGTTTGCTTTTAATAACCTCTGCCAGTTCTTTTGCTGCCCTTTGACTTAATTCCTCATAGCTTTTAGTTTTTATTATTTTCATTTGATATATCCCTCTCTTCTTGATATGTTAACTTGGAACATGTATTTATCAGACCTATAAACAGAGTCTTCAACAAATAACAGCTGTCCCTCATCTGAATAATTTTTGCTGCTGACTTTTATCAGAGGAATGTCCTCCTTCACCCTAAAAACCTTATAAAAAGCTTCATTTATAAGCACTGCCTGAACAGACGCCTCTGAAGCATAAACTGACAGTGCTTTTTCATCTAGATATTTATAAAAAGACATTTTTAAGTCTGATTTCTTCAGCTCTGGCAATAAATAACAAGGCATATAAATCGTCTCTTGACCAATCACTGTGTCTTTGACAACCCTTAATCTGGTAATATGATAGTAGGCTTCTTTGTCAAAAGGCAGCATCACATCTTTATTGGCCTCTACTTTTTCAAAATGCGTAATTTCTGTCACAAAAGCAATGCCTAAGCCTTCCATCATTTCAGTAAAACTCATAATATCTCTTTGTTTAATACTTTTTTCACATACAAAGGTGCCTTTTCCCTTTTCTCTCAACAACATCCCCTTTTGCACCAGTTCACTCAGCCCTTGACGCACTGTCATCCGGCTTAAACCATATTCTTCTGCCAGGCTTCTTTCACTGGGTATGCAATAGCCAGCCGGCCATAGGTTATCATCAATCTTTTTCTTTATTTCTGCTGCTAATTGATAATACGCAGGAATGGGACTTTTTTTATCCATGTGATCGTCAGCTCCTTATCTCAACTAGATATTTCATGCATAATCTATTGAATATCGTAAAATATCCGTTATAATGTATTATATAGTCTATACCTATAGATGTCTATACCAGTTTATTAATTTTTATAAAAGAAAGTGAGGCCTACAAATGCTTATTAAAAATTGTAAAATAATCTATCCCTACGGCATTGAAGAGGGTTCTGTTCTTGTACGAAATGGAAAAATAGAAGCGATTAATCCTCCCCAGCTGCCTCATGATGAGGTTCTGGATGCCAATGGTCTTTATTTATCCCCAGGTTTTATTGATATTCACATTCATGGTGCCGGCGGCTATGATACCATGGAGGGCAGCTACAAAGCACTTAATGAAATCTCCAAAGCTATTGCTTCTCATGGTACAACTGCCTTCCTGCCTACCACGATGACCTGCGCCTCCAGTGAAATTTTAGAGGCTGTTCATGCCATCAACCATGCCAAAGCGCAAGGCACAGAAGGAGCTCAAATACTGGGTGTCCACCTTGAAGGCCCCTTTATTAGTCCTGCCATGATAGGGGCTCAAAATCCTCAGTATATTGAATCCCCTTCAATTGAAACTTTTAAAAATTTGGTTGGAAACTATATGGGCAGCATTAAGACGGTTACTCTGGCTCCAGAAACCCAAGGGGCATTGGAGCTTATTCAGTTTTTGCATGCTCAAGGCATTACAGTCTCCATTGGTCATTCTAAAGCGACTTATAAAGAAGCCATGGCAGGTATAAAAGCCGGTGCCAGCCACTCTAC
>JARBTY010000054.1 GCA_029239935.1 Clostridia bacterium
TGGATTTGAGCTTTTACAAAATCATCTAAGACATGTGTATCAATTTGTTTTTCCTGACTATGTCAATATAGAAAATGTGAGTCCACTTCACAAAACAGATGCTGCAAACGCTGACTTTAGATTACCTCCAGATATTAATGCTAGACTTACTGCTGATTATTTTAACTCTTTAGCCTTTAGCCGGAAAGCCCATACGGCTCTGGCAACTTTGGCCGGCAAAGCCCCCCATCCCCATGGTATTTTTGTAGGTGGTACAACCACTAATATGACTATTATAGAATTTAATGAGGTCACATCTATTCTGAATGAGATAAAAAATTTCGTTGAGGTCTCTCTCATTCCAGATATGTATATTATTGCTAGTTATTATAGCGATTATTATGAAATGGGCAGGGGGTATGGCAACTTTTTGTGTTATGGCCTTTATGATAATCCCGCTTTCCCTGTTAAATTTGCTTTCCCAGGAGTTATTATTAATGGGGTTAAAGAAGATGTTGTGGATACTGGCGCTATGATAGAAGACCTTCGATTTACCTGGGCCAACGCCCCTGGTGATGTGATTATACCTGGAGACAATCTAGTGACTCCTGATGCAACCAAACCTGATGCTTACTCGTGGGTAAGTGCTCCAAGGTACAGAGGCTACCCTATGGAGGTTGGTCCTTTGGCTAGGATGTATATCAATGGTTACTATACCCGAGGCATTTCAGCCATGGATAGGCTTATTGCAAGAACTTTAGAGACACTGCGAATTTGCGAATGCATGCAGGGACTCCTTGAAATTATAAGACTCGAACCAGCTTATCAAGAAAGATGGCCCATCCCCGTCACAGCCAGAGGCATTGGCCGTACAGAAGCCTCTCGCGGCGCACTTACCCATTGGCTGGATATTGGCAACAGTGTCGTTTCTAACTATACTTTGATGCCTCCATCCTCCTGGAACCTCTCTCCACGGGATAACAATGAAATTCGTGGTCCTGTTGAAGAAGCGCTTATTGGTACGTATATTAAAGATATGCTTCACCCAGTGGAAATAGGAAGGATTGTGCGGAGCTTTGACCCTTGTCTGAACTGCGCAGCCCATGTCACCAGCGACAGACATTCTCCTTTAACCATAAGGATTATATAATGATCAAATTATTTGGAATAGGCAATATCCTGCTGAGTGATGACGCCATAGGTGTCAGGATACTTGAGAGACTTCAGCCTGATATTCATAAACTATCCCCTTCGATAGAAGCTATCATCGGTGAAACTGATGCCCTTTTCTGTCTGGAGTGTATTAATCAAGAGGACTTCATCATTATTATCGACAGTACTTATCTAAATACCGAGCCCGGAACCGTTAGCTACTTTAAACTCTCAGAGTGTGACCCCTTTGTCTCTGCGTCTTCTTCAGCCCATGAAATGACACTACTCCATCTGCTAAGAGTTTATTATCCAGATATAAAAGGGTATCTTATTGGCATTGAAATACAACGAATAGATTTTTCTTTTGAGCTTTCTTTGGTGTTGCAAAATCGATTCAATGCTCTATGTACAGAAATTTTACAGTTCTTGCAAAGCCTTATCTTAGATAAAAACCACTAATACAAAGAAAAAGGTGTTTTAAATATGCTTGCTAAATCCATTATGGTTAAAGGAATTGTTCAAGGCGTGGGCTTTAGGCCTTTTGTTTATCAATTAGCTGCTAATCTTTCTCTAAAAGGAACTGTTAAAAACAGTTCTTTTGGTGTCTCTATACATTTGGAAGGTAATCCTGTAAATATTGATTGTTTTTTGCAAGAGCTTACCTTTCGTCCCCCAAGGCTATCTCAAATAGAAGAAATTCTTATTCAACCTGCTGAAATACAAGGTTATGATTCTTTTAACATATTAAAAAGTACCTTTACAAATGAAGCCCTCACCCTTTTATCCCCTGATATTGCCATGTGTCCTGAGTGCCTTGAAGATATCCGTAATATTAAAGATACTAGGCGCTCTCATTATGCCTTTACCAATTGCACAAACTGTGGTCCAAGATTTTCTATTATCAAGGCTTTACCCTATGACAGACCTTTTACAACTATGGAAGACTTTAAAATGTGCCCAGCTTGTAAGACTGAATATGAAAACCCCTTAAACAGGCGGTTTCATGCTCAGCCAACTTGCTGTATTAACTGCGGCCCTAAGCTTACCCTCTTAGATAACAAAGGTATGCCTCTGGCAATCTCTGACCCCATTTTAGAAACCCAGCGACTTCTTAAAGAAGGTTATATCATTGCTGTAAAAGGCATAGGAGGCTTTCATCTTATTTGCGATGCCCACTCATCTGAAGCTATCTCAACCCTTAGACACCGCAAAAAACGTCCCACTAAACCCCTCGCCCTCATGCTCAAAGACCTGGGGACGGTCCTTCAATATTGCTGTTTAGACGCTAAAGAACAAGAGATTTTATTAGGCCCTAAAAAGCCTATTCTGCTTTTAAAAAAGAAAAACAAAAAGCTTCCTTATGCAATAGCCTTTGACAACCCAAATCTTGGGGTTATGCTTCCCTATACGCCTCTTCATTATGTGCTGTTTGGCGACTCCCTTACTGCGTTGGTAGCAACAAGTGCCAACTATTCTGGTATGCCTATGCTTTACGAAAATAATGAAGCCTTAGAACAGCTTGCCACAGTAGCTGACTATTTTTTATTACATAACCGTGATATTCATATCCCTGTTGATGACTCTGTTGTAAGGGTTGTTTTAGAGCAAGAAAGAGTCATAAGGCCCGCAAGAGGTTATGCGCCTTATACCTTTCATGTGACTTCTGACCAAATACTGGCTTTAGGCAGCGAGTTTAAAAATACTTTTTGTATTTCTAAGCTAAATCACTGTTTTATGAGTCAGTATATAGGTGATATTGATACAGTTGAAACAATGGCTCACCTGACAAATACCATTAATCATTTAAAGACGTTGTATAACATAATGCCACAGGTCATTGCCTATGACCAGCATCCCCATTTCTGGCATAAAGACTATCTTGAAGCATATACTGGTAAAAAAATAGGTGTTTATCATCACCATGCTCATATTGTCAGCTGCTTAGCAGAAAACCATATCGATGATTCGGTGATAGGCATTGCTTTTGACGGCATAGGTTATGGAACTGATGGGCGGCTATGGGGCAGTGAGTTTTTGATTTGTAATAAAAAAGAATTTCAAAGAGTTGGTCACTTCAATAACTTTAAAATGCCCGGCGGCGACCGCTGTACTATATGGCCCTGGCGTATGGCCATAAGTCTTTTGTATGAAACCTTTGGCGAGACCCTTGATACTGTGCTACCGTCTTATTTAAATCCTATTGAAGCTGCCCCTATTGTATTTATGTTGAAAAATAATATTAGATCTCCCTTATGCTGCAGTATGGGCAGGCTTTTTGATGGGGTAGCCGCTCTGCTTGGATTTAGTACCCAAATAACTTATGAAGCGGAAGCCTGTATTTACCTCGAAAACCTTGCCACTTCCAGTCTCGCCACGGAGGCCATATACCTTTATGAGCTTACAGAAGTGGACGGCATTTGGCTGATTGATTACACTGCCCTTATCCGAGAAATAGTCAAAGACCTGCAATCAGATACTTTAGCTTGTGTTATTTCCAGGAAATTTCATAATACACTTTGTGCCGCTACCCTTGATTTATGTAAGCGTTTAAGGGAATCTTTTAAAATTAATAAAGTAGCCCTCAGCGGCGGCGTCTTTCAAAACGAATTGATTTTTACAAAACTTTATGATTTGCTTATCTCAAGTGATTTTGACGTTATCACTCACAAATTGGTTCCCTGTAATGACAGTGGGTTGTCTCTCGGACAGCTGGTGATAGCTTCTGAGTTAATAAAGGAGTGACTATCTATGTGTATTGCTATCCCTGGCAAAGTTATAGCTGTTTATGGCTATGATGCTTTAATCGATTTTGGAAAAGTACAAAAACGTGTAGATACTTCTTTAATCGAAAATGTTCAAGTAGATGATTATATTTTAGTTCACGCAGGCTATGGGGTTCAGAAAATGAGTGAGCCCGAAGCTCTAGAAACAATAGCAGTCTTTAAGATGCTCTGCGATGACTTTTAAGAAGGTGAACCTATGACGCCCGTTAACCCTTTCAAAGATCCTCATCTCGCCCAAAAACTACTCTCAAAAATCCGTACGTTAAATAATGCTCCACTTAATATTATGGAAGTCTGCGGGACCCACACTATGAGTATCTATAAAAATGGACTTGATAAACTTTTTCCACCTTCAATTCAGCTCCTATCAGGCCCCGGTTGTCCAGTCTGTGTAACAGATATTGCCTATATTGATGCAGCAATTGAGCTGTCTCACCGCAAAGGGGTTATGCTTGCCACCTTCGGAGACATGCTTAGGGTACCGGGAAGCACCTCTTCCTTAAATAGTGCGAAAGCCAATGGTGCTGATATTCAAGTTGTCTATTCTCCTCTTGACTGCATTACCCTGGCCCAGGCCCATAGGCATAAAGAAGTCGTCTTTCTAGGTGTAGGGTTTGAAACTACCGCTCCAAGTATTGCATTAACCCTTCAAAAAGCTATAGCCCTTTCTATCCCTAATTTCAGCATGCTTCTTAGTCTTAAAACGATGCCCTATGCCATGGAAAGCCTTATATTTGACGACAGTGTTGTTATCGATGGTTTTATATGCCCAGGCCATGTGGCAGCGATTATCGGAACAGCTCCCTTTAATGCCTTAGCTGAAAAGTATCATGTCCCAATGGTCATAGCTGGCTTTGAAGCACTAGATATCGTTGGTGCCATTTATACGCTGATTGAAATGACTCATACCCGTTCCTATACATGTAAAAACCTCTATACCCGTGTTGTTAAACCACAAGGTAACACAAAAGCCGCTGCACTTTTAGACCACTATTTTAAAGTAGACACAAGCTTCTGGCGGGGACTTGGCGAACTTGACAAGACTGGTCTAAGCTTAAGGTCTGACTTTAATAACTTTAATGCCTTATTAAAGTTTGACTTAACATTACCTCAAGTTAAAGCAGCCAGCGGCTGTATGTGCGGAGAAGTTCTGAAGGGTTTCAAAAAACCTTCAGACTGCCCATTGTATAAAACATCCTGTACTCCTGCAAACCCCATTGGGGCTTGTATGGTCTCCAGTGAAGGCACCTGTATGAATTTTTATAAATATAACAATTGAGGTGATAAGATGGAATGCGTGACCTTAGCACACGGAAGTGGTGGGAGCGAAACTGGTAAACTCATTAATGACCTTTTTCTTTCCTATTTTAATAATGACATTTTATGTACTCAAAATGATGCCAGTTTATTAGGTTCAATACCTGGCATCTTGGCTATTACAACCGATAGTTATGTTGTGAGTCCTTTGTTTTTCCCTGGGGGCGATATCGGCAAACTATCTATGTGCGGCACCATCAATGACTTGAGTGTAAGCGGCGCTACGCCGCTCTATATTACTGTAGGTTTTATTATTGAGGAAGGCTTTAATATGTGTCCTTTAGAAAAAATAGTGTATTCTATGGCAAAAACAGCTAAGCTTTCGCATGTCAAAATAGTTGCCGGCGATACAAAGGTTGTAGAACGCGGAAAGTGCGATAAGCTTTTTATTAATACAACAGGAGTAGGCATTATAGAAAATTCCCCCTTAAGTCATAAGCTTAAAGAAGGGGATCAAATTATCCTTAGTGGCTCTCTAGGCGACCATGGGGCTTGTATCATGAGTAAAAGAAACCTATTTAACTTTGACAGCACACTCACAAGCGACTGTGCCCCTTTAAATGAAGTTACACAGCTTATACTGCATGCCAGTTCCAAGGTCCGGGTCATGCGGGATCCTACTCGCGGCGGGCTTGCTACCACCCTTAATGAGCTAGTTTTAAAATCAGATAAAAGTATGCTCATTTATGAAGAATCTTTGCCTATTAAAGAAGAAGTCCAAAGCTTTTGTGATCTTCTTGGACTGGATCCTCTCTATGTTGCCAATGAAGGCAAGCTTGTTTGTATTGTCGCTAAAGAAGACAGTGATAAAGTTCTAAACGCCATGCATCAGCACCCATTAAGTAAAGAAGCGGTAATTATTGGTGAAGTGGTGTTTAATAATCATAACAAGGTTTATCTTAAAACCCTTCTTGGTGCCACCAGAATCCTTCCAGTATCAACCGGCGAACTTCTTCCCCGTATATGTTAAAAGAGAGCGGACTATCCGCTCTCTTTTACTTTATCTTTCCCCCTAAATCGGTATTTAATTTATATTCTCTCCTATAACTTCTCTATTCTGAGAATTTATACCCAAGCCCCCATATAGTCTTAATGTGTTTTGGCTTCTTAGGGTCATCTTCTATTTTATTTCTCAAATGGCTTATATACACCATAATGGCATTGTCATCGACAATAGCATCCCCCCATACCAGCTCATAGAGCTGCTCTTTTGTAAAAACCCTCTCTTTATTTTCCATAAAAACTTTCATCATAAGGTTTTCTTTAGCTGAAAGAGGGATTTCTTCTTCATTTTTATAGAGTTTGAAGGTCCTGAGGCTATACTGAAAAGGTCCCAATGTAATATAATTCTGATTATCCGTTGAAGCCTGTTTGTTTCTTCTGATAAGCGCTTTTACTTTTGCCCCTAGAAGTACGGGATTAAAAGGCTTTGTGATATAGTCATCTGCTCCGATATCTAGTCCATACAGCGTATCATAATCTTCATTTCGTCCACTTAAAATAATGATGGGTGTATGAATACCCTTGCCCCTTATGGCTTGCACAACCTCAAATCCATCCATCCCATTCATCATGATATCCAATATGACAAGGTCATATTTATTTTCCTGCAGCAGACGGACAGCCTCCTCACCGCTGGACGCTTGATAAGGCTCTATGCCATTACTTTGAATGACCTTTGACAATACTTTTCTAACAGATAAATCGTCATCTACGATAAGTACCTTTTCAGAAATCATAACCAATCCCCCTATTCTCAGCCTGCCTCTACTTACTTCTAGTATATATGATATTTAATATTTCCGGCAAGTAAAACACTCCCGAACCCAATCCCTTATTAATTTACCAAAAATTTCTATATTTTATTTGAAAAGTTATTGATTTTCCATAAAAATCTTAATAAATTTTAATACTTTTTTATTCTATATTAAGACTCATCTATTATACTAAAAAAGCGCATCACTTTACAAATAGTTTTAATCTATTTGCAAAGGAGGGTAGACGAGTGGTGTAAGAAAAAAGTAATAATAATGCTATTTTTGTCGTTTTTTTGTAAAATGTAAATATACATTAATCTAGAAGGGATTTTTTATGATGAAAGGTATTTACACCAAACTAAAAAGTAAAAGTTACATAGGTATTATTATTATAACGCTTTCAATTATTTGTTCTGCAGTAGTTATTCTAAATGTATTTTGGGATTATCAAAAAACCATCGTACTTCAGCAGCAGGAGCGCCTGCTTACTATAGCACAATCCGTATCAAGAAGTATAGAAATCTACATTGATAACTATATCATAGATCTTAATGCTATAGAAAATGATGAACTCTTTAAGCAAGCTCTAAGCCACTACAGTACCCATAAAGGCACAGATGCCTTAACTCCAATCGTCCGAAAATATGTGAATGACCAAAAGCCCAATATTAAGGACTTGCTGATTTATGATGAAGATGAAAATCTCATAGCGGCTGATCAATCAAATAATGCTTACAAAAAAATTCATACTATTAATCAAGGTGCTTCTAAAATACACCTACACACTTATAGTGATAAGCGCAATACTTACTATCTAGGTATCTCTAAAACTTTATTGAATGGCTATACCCTGACAGCTGTTTTAGATATCAAAACGATCTATAATCAAATTGTATCTCATGTTAAAGTGGGCGAAAAAGGTTATGTCATGATTAAAGATTCAAAAGGTATTATCTTGATGCATCCAGTCACCTCTCAAATAGGGCAGGATGTTGTTGTTAATCGTAAAGCGGCTTATCCGGATTATGAATTTTCGGGACTTAAAAATTTGTTTGAAAAGCAGCTGGAGGGCGAAGAAGGTATCCTCGTTTACCGTTCCTATTGGTGGACTGAAAGTGACCCCAAAGACGTTACTAAAATTTCAGCTTTTACACCGGTAAATGTGGAAGATGACTTTTTGATTGTAAGCACCGTAATGGACTACAACGAGATTGTCGTTCCCGTTACGATTGGGGTTGTGAAAATATTGATACTAGCTCTTCTCATGTTAATAGGACTTTTTATCTTTGTTGCTATTTTAATTCGTTCTATTCGGAGCAAAAAACAATACGAAAGAGAAAATGAACATCTAAGAGAACTTAACCAAACCCTTGAAGAAGTTCATAAAAGTGAAGAACAGATTGCACATTATCAGAGACTGCAAACCATTGGTACCCTTACAGGAGGCATTGCTCACGAATTTAACAATCTGCTGACACCTATTATGGGCTATTCCGGACGTATCTTAAGCGTGCTCCCTAAAAAAGATGCACTCTATGAAGATATTGAAGAAATTTACAATGCTTCTATCAAAGCAAAAGAAATCATCATGCAGATTTCCTCCTTGAACAGAAAAAATGCATCTATAAACTACAGATATCTTTTGGCAGATGATGTTATCAAAGGGTCTCTTAAAATCGTCGAATCTACCAAGCCCAAAAATATACAAATCAAGAAAATAATTGAATTCGATAACATTAAAATACTTGGTAATGAAACGCAGATTAATCAAGTTATTTTAAATCTATGTATTAATGCTTTTCATGCAATGACAAAAAAAGGCGGCACCCTTACTATCCAAAGTGAAATAGTTGATACTCATGCTCTACAAAACAAGCTTCTTTCTAAAAAGAATTTCCATCACTATTTGAAGCTTTCCTTTTCAGATACTGGGGAAGGTATGGAAGAAAAAATTATAAAAAGGATTTTTGATCCATTTTTTACAACTAAAAACATCGGGGAAGGCACTGGACTTGGTTTATCTATTGCACAAAGTATTATAGAAAGTCACAGTGGTCTTATTACTGCAGAAAGCGTCAAAGATCAAGGCAGCACTTTTACCATTTATCTTCCTGTATTCACAGGTAAGTATGATGAAGTTGAGAAGTCAAAAAAACAAGCGTGCAAAAATCGCCTTTTAATCGTTCTTGTTGAGTATGATTTACAGCAGTTAAAGATGTTAGAAAAAAGCTTTATACCGTTTGGCTATCAAATCAAGTCTTTTAATAATGCTCTTGAAGCTATTAAAGATATGGAGAAGAATAGCTATGATGTTTTTATTACTGATTATGCGATGTCTCAAATACTTGGAGCCAAGCTTGTGATCGGTGCAAAAAAGCTTCATCCAACTATCAAAATACTTATTGTAACAAATGTTGTGGATAAGGAACTCCTTGAATACAGAAAAGAAAAGATTATTGATGCTTATGTAATAAAACCTCTTATCTGCCATGATATTGCAGATAAAATTGAAGAACTTTTAAAAGATAATTAGGTGGTATAAAAATGAGCGATTTTGATTACTTTGAAGTGCAGATTATTTTGCCAGGTATGACCTTTCAGACAAATAAGCTTATTGAATTTTTAAAAAATCAAGAACTTGATTATGAAGATGATATCGAGTATTCCGTTGCCCTGCTTGACCATCATAAAATCGTTGCCTCTGGATCCTATGCCGGGAAGATTCTTAAATGTATCGCCGTGAAAAACGACTACAAACACATGGGTTTATCCTCAAAAATTATTTCCATGTTAGTTTCCAGTCAATATTCCCGTGGCATAGACCATCTGTTTTTATTTACTAAACACCACAATGAATCGATGTTTTCAGAGCTTGGGTTTTATAAAATAGCTGCCAGCAATAGCGGTATTATCTTGTTAGAAAACAAAAAAAATGGACTCAAGAAATATATAGAAATCCTGTCTCACTACAAATCAAATACATCCGATATTGGGTGCATTGTAGCGAATTGTAATCCTTTTACCTTAGGTCACAAGCACTTAATAACCTATGCGGCAAATAAGTGTGATCTTTTACATGTCTTTATGGTCAGCGAAGATAAATCTATATTTCCAGCCGCTATAAGATATGAGCTTATCGAAAAAGGTACTGCACCTATCAAAAATATTATTCTCCATTACAGTGGAGATTATATTTTGTCTTCTGCTACCTTCCCCTCTTATTTTATCAAGGATAAAGGGATTGTTTCACTTATACATGCGCAGTTAGATTTAGATTTATTCACCAAACATATTGCTCCTGCCCTTGGGATTAGTAAGCGTTTTGTAGGCACGGAACCTAGCTGCCTTACGACAGCTGCCTATAATGCTGCTATGACTTCTATGCTGCCTAGCTATGGCATAGAAGTTGTGGAAATCCCAAGACTTGAACAAGATCGTGACATCATAAGTGCTTCCAAAGTCCGTGCACTTATTGCCAGCGGCCATTTAGAAAAGACAAAAGCCTATGTTCCTCAAACTACTTATGATTTCTTTTACTCTAAAGAGGGCAAAAAAATCTTGTCCAAAATCCAAAACACGACTATACATACTCATCAAGGGAGGTGAATTTATGGAGGTTAAGAATATCGGTACTGCTGGAACCATGGAATCCAGTGATATTATAGTCACCATAAAGAAGAATGATAAAGAAGGTATAGAAATCGAACTTCAAAGTTCTGTTGAACAACAATTTGGCAAACAGATCAGAAAAGTTATTATAGATTCCCTTCAAGAATTACAGATTAAAGATGCCGTAGTTATAGCGGTTGATAAGGGCGCTATTGACTGCGCCATAAAAGCTCGGGTTTATGCTGCTGCTTATAGAGCATGTGAATCTAAGGATTACATCTGGGAGGTATCCAAATGCAAAGACTAAGACGAACCATGCTGTATGTACCAGGTAATAACCCTGGCATGATTAAAGATGTTCATATATATGGCTCTGATTCTATTATGTTTGACCTAGAGGACTCTGTATCACTTGGTGAAAAAGACTCTGCAAGATATTTGGTACATACTGCTCTCAGCAATCTTAACTATGGCAATGTAGAAACTGTTGTTAGAATCAATGGGTTAGATTCCGAATATGGCCTTAATGACTTGGAAGCCATTGTAAGGGCCAAACCAGACATCATCCGACTTCCTAAAACAGAAACTGCTCAGGATATCCACGATGTTGAAGGTGAAATCTCTAGGATTGAAAGAGCTGTTGGTATGGAAGAAGGTACCATAAAGCTTATGGCTGCAGTAGAAAGTGCACTGGGTATTATTAATGCTTATGGGATAGCAACTGCCAGCAAAAGACTTGTAGGTATTGCTATTGGTGCTGAAGACTTCGTAACTGACTTAAAAACCACCAGATCCCTAGACGGTATTGAGTTATTAACTGCAAGAAGCCAGCTCCTCATGGCTGCCAGAGCTGCTCGTATAGATGCTATAGATACTGTTTTTTCTGATGTAAACAATGAAGAAGCTTTCATCAATGAGGTAAAACTCATCAAACAGCTTGGCTTTGATGGAAAATCTATTATTAACCCCAGACAAATTGCCCCTGTTCATGAGATCTTTACCCCTTCTCAACAGGATATTGATAAAGCCCTTCGTATTATGGAAGCTATAGAGATCGCTAATAAGAATGGGTCCGGTGTTATAAGTCTCAATGGAAAAATGATAGATAAACCGATTGTAGAACGAGCTAGACGTGTTGTTGATCTTGCTAAAGCATCTGGGATCACCCTATAAGCTGCAACTGTTATGCCTATAGACAAAGAAAGGTGAGATTATGAAATATATGAAAAATAGTGTAGAAGAAGAATTAAAGGCTTATACCGAAATACTCGGAAATTTAGAACCCTTATCAGAAGAAAAAAGAAATGCAATTCCTAAAGAGACACAGTGTTCACGGGACAAACAAATTCATAAAAATAAGGTTGTCAAAAGCCTCAAAGAAGCCATTGTTTTAAGTGGGCTTAAAAGCGGCATGACTATTTCTTTTCATCATCATTTTAGAAATGGGGACTACATACTCAATATGACACTGGATGCTATTGCCGAAATGGGGATTGGTGATCTCACCATTGCTGCCAGTTCACTTTCTGAAATACACGCTCCTATGATTGAACATATTAAAAACGGTGTTATTAAAAGATTTGAAACCAGTGGTCTAAGAGGTGCTCTCGCGGATGAGGTTTCTAATGGGTTAATGAAAATCCCTGTTGTATTTCGTTCTCATGGCGGCAGAGCAAGTGCTATTGCTGAAGGAGAACTTAAAATAGATGTTGCCTTTTTAGGTGCCCCATCCTGTGATCCTTATGGTAATGCCAACGGGTATTCCCGTGATGATGAAAACAGTTCTTGCTGTGGTTCTCTTGGTTATGCAAAAGTTGATGCTCAGTATGCTGAAAAAGTTATCATTCTTACTGATAATCTTGTGCCATTTCCTAATGCACCTTTTGCTATTCCAGAGCATCAAGTCGACTATATCGTTCGCGTCGATGCTATCGGAGATCCTGAAAAAATCATGTCTGGTGCCACCCGTTATACCAATAATCCAAGAGATATCCTGATTGCACAGACAGCTGCAAATGTGATTGAAGCCTCTGGTTATTTTGAAGATGGTTTTTCTTTCCAAATGGGTTCAGGCGGTGCAGCACTGGCTACTGCAAGATTTTTGAGAGATAAAATGATTGCAAAAAATATAAAAGCTAGTTTTGCCTTAGGGGGTATTACAGGTCAGATTGTTGCACTCCACCAAGAAGGCCTCGTTAAAAAAATCCTAGATGTACAAAGCTTTGACCTTGTGGCTGCAAAATCCTTAAAAGACAATAGGTTTCATCAGCAAATTGATGCCTCCTATTATGCCAGTCCAACGGATCAGGGTAGTTCAGTTAATCAATTAGATGTAGTGGTTCTAAGTGCTCTTGAGATAGATACAGACTTTAATGTCAATGTTCTTACTGGTTCTGATGGCGTTATTCGTGGGGCTATCGGCGGGCATTGTGATACTGCTGCTGGGGCAAGTGTCTCTATCATTGTAGCACCTCTCATAAGAGGCAGAATCCCTACCGTAGTAGAAAAAATCAACACTTTAGTTACTCCAGGCTCTACTGTAGATGTCTTAGTGACCGATCAAGGGGTTTGTGTTAATCCTAGAAGACCAGAGCTCAAAGAAAGACTTCTCCAAAGCGGTATAGAAGTTTCAGATATCGTCACTTTAAAGGAAAAAGCAGAAAATATTACTGGAAAACCAGACCCTATTCAATATACTGATAAGATTGTAGGTATCGTTCAGTACAGAAATGGCAAAGTCATTGATGTGGTTAGGCAGGTCGTTAAATAATGGCAGCTCCCATTCTTAAAGAAAACTTATCAAGGTCAATACCTGTTTCTCTAGAAGAAATGCTCTACGCCAGAGAACATCGGGCAGAAAAACAGGCCCTTCTCAACGGACGTTTTAGGCAAACGCTTATCTCCTTTACAATGAATATCCCAGGGGCCTACAAGACTAGTACCGCTATCTGTGACAGCTTTGATTGGGGATGTAAAGAACTGATTCAACTTTTAAAAACTAAAGGGCTAGCTGTGTTGTATGATGAATTTCATTACCGTTCTACAGGTCCTGAAGGGTATCTCGTGATTGATGGGGAAAGTACAGAAGTAAAGGCTCTGACAGTGACTATTGAAGAAAATCACCCTTTAGGAAGACTCTTTGATTTCGATGTTATTTCACCCGAAAGGCAATGCATCTCCAGAACAGATTTGGGACTGCATGAAAGAAAATGTTTTATCTGTAACGATAATGCAAAAGCCTGCGGCAGAAGCCGCAAACATACTGCGTTGCAGTTACATACTCAAATAGATGAAATAATAAAAAAATATACCGATTGTGAGGGATTTAGACTATGTTAGGATATATTGGCTTTTTAACCATGATAATAATTATTATTTTACTTCTCAAATCAAAGACCGTTCCATCCATTGCATTTATCATCGTTCCTGTTGTAATGGCCTTAATTGCAGGCTTTTCTATAACAGAGATAGGTGAGTTCGTATCAATAGGGGTTACAGATACTGCTGAAATGGCAACTCTCTTTATTTTCTCTATAACCTTCTTTGGCATTATGTCCGATGCAGGTATGTTTGATAGAATCATTAATGCCCTTGTAAAAAAAGCTGGAAATAGTGTTATATCCGTAGCTTTACTGACTGCACTGATTGCTATGATCGGTCACTTAGACGGCTCTGGCGCCTCTACATTCTTAATAACTATTCCTGCCATGCTTCCTATGTTTAAAAAGTTAAACATGAGAAAAACTTCTTTAATGCTCATTGCAACTTCTGCTATGGGTGTTATGAACCTGCTTCCTTGGGGCGGCCCTACAATGCGTGCAGCCTCTGTTATCAATATGGACCCAGCCGTTCTTTGGAAAAGTTTGATTCCTATGCAGTTCGTTGGGATTGTGTGTTGTTTTATTATGGCTTTTATTGTTGCTAAATTAGAAATCAAAAATGGGGCTGGCTATGATCCAAACCAAGTAATAGATATT
>JARBTY010000297.1 GCA_029239935.1 Clostridia bacterium
ATAACAAAGACAACTGAGTTTAAACACACTGTTGACATTCACCTTATGAATAAGTTCAAAATCTTCATCCAAAAACTCTTCTGCTCTCCGCTTAACGGTGATACCTGCATTATTTATAAGAAAATCAATACCTTTATCATTACCAATCTCTTCTACAATTTGCCTCATGCGCGTATAGTTACAGACGTCACCCTCTAAGTGGATGACATTAGCATGCGCAGCAAATCCTTCAGTCTTAACTTTACCACTACGACTTATGGCATAAACTGTTGCTCCAGCTTCCGCCAATACATTAGCTACTGCATAGCCAATACCACTGGATGCTCCTGTAACAATACCCGTATGCCCAGTTAAATCAAACATCATAAACGCCTCCTCTCATCCTAGCACTATACTTTGTCAGTTTTTAAATCTCTTTCATAAATTCCTTTTTAAAACTAAAGCCCCAGCCGCTGCCTTCACGCTGAACAGCATAGCCATTATCGATAATCATAGGTTTATCAATAACCCCATCAATCCAGTCAAAACTTTCAGCACCATAGCCGTTAGGCACAGTAGCTAACAGCGGCACATCATAATCTTTATAGTAATGAGGTAAGCACGGAATATGATAGGCGTCAGCCAAAAATGCACTCGCCCGCCATGCTTCTACCCCGCCAATCCGAATGAGATCCGGCTGCCAGAGATCTAGTGCATTACGACGAATGAGCTCTTTCAGAGGATTTGTATCATACTCCCTCTCTCCCATAGCTAGGCTTATTCCTGTTTTATTACGGATTATCTCGTAGCCAGCAAAATCTGTGTTCGCTATCGGCTCTTCAAACCAATGAACACCCATTCCCTTCGCAGCATCAGATAGTTTAATGGCACTGGGTACATCCATTCCTTGATTAGCATCCATCATAATCTTAATATTTTTACCTAATGCTTCCCTCGCCTTAGCAATACGTTCAATATCTCTTTCGATATCAGGGCTCCCCACTTTAATCTTAACAGCCGTAAATCCCCTTTTCTTATAATCAAGTACTTCCTCTAATAACTCTTCATCGGTATAACTTAACCAGCCGCCGCTTCCATAAACAGGAATCTTTTTACCATTAGAGCCTAGAATACGATGAACAGGCTGACCAAGGATATTTCCCCAAGCATCCCACATCGCCACATTAACAGTAGCTTGAGCCCAACGTTGAAGTCCTAGATTGCCAAAATATTCCCCCTCCGCTTCATAGGCAGCTTTCATCCTAAGAGTTTCATAGACTGCAAATCCCTTTTCAAGAATAAACTTTTTAATATCCTGCAAAGCACCTTCAATGGCTTTAGGCGAATAATGGAAGCTAAGCAAATAACCTTGTCCAATATTCCCCTCCGCCGTGACTACCTCCACTACATAAAAAGCAATATCACTAATAGTATGGGTAGCATCAGCTATAGGTTTACTCATTTTAGATAATACATGATAAATCCTCACGTCTTTAATTTCATGCTGCATTGTTATTTCTCCTTATATTATATAAAATTTTTGTGTGATATATCAGTTGGTTTGATTATAGCATTTACAAGGTATCAAAGCAACAAAAACAACCTAATCTTTAGACTTGAGTTCCCTTTTTATTCATGTTAATATATCAGAAGGATTGATTTTAATATAAAGGAGATATTTTATGGATAATACTGAAAAGACGCTCACAGAGCAGGCCTACTCCTATCTTAAGACTCGCATTCAAAACTGTGACTACATGCCAGGGGTGCCTTTATTCGAAAAACAACTTTGTGAAGAGTTAGGCTGCGGCCGCACTCCTATACGGGAAGCTCTCCTTGCTCTAAAAAAAGAAAATTTAGTAGATATTTATCCTCGTAAAGGCATGTGCGTCAAACCTTTAGAAAAAGATTATATCAATGAGATTTATCAACTGCGCAAATTACTGGAAGCTACCGTAGCCTGTAAGTTCTGTCACCTTTTTGATAAAAGTGTCCTTTTAGCCTATGATGATAAATTCCGTCATTTGGACCTATCTAATGATCAAGAATACTATAGCTTGGACATTGAATTTCATCAGTTTCTGGTAAGTGTTACTAACAATCACACACTTATAGAGTTTTATGCCAGACTTATGCAAGTGCAATATCGTCTTGGCATGTATTCTTCCAAAGTAAACACCGCTGTTAAAGATATTTCTTACCCTCAGCATCATGCCATCATCGAAGCTATTCTCAATGAAGATTCCGCTGAGATTGAACGTACTATTTCATATCACACTAACTATTCACTCGTCATTGCACTTAAGACAGTTCTATAGCACGCTCTTATAGTAATATATCAGTGTGTGACGATAAAATTTCTACCTATTAAATAGCGGGTCAAAACAGAAATATTCTTTTCTCTTTTATACCGCTCTTTTTCTTTAGCTACTCTCTTTGCTTATCATAAACTGATAAAACTCCTTGGGGGTAATGCCATATTCTTTTTTAAAGGCTCTCAAAAAGTTGCAATAATCTCCAAACCCTATCCGTTTATAGACTTCTATTAACGGAATCCCCTGAAGAATCAATTCTTTAGCAGCAATTAGTTTTTTCTGAATACTATAGCGGTGTATGGTTGTGCCCGTGTGCTTTTTAAACTCTCTTGAAAGATAGTATTTGGAAATGTAAAATTCTTTGGTCAAAGTTTCTAGTGGTATTTCTTCATCTATGTGTTCTTCAATAAAAGTAATAATGGACTGAATAAGTGTATTGTTTTTAGTTTCTATTTTGGTCTGTACAAAGTTTCTTTCTGTCTGGATCTGCAGTCTATTAAGTATCAATAATATTTCAGTCATATATATTTTATAGTCTATATCGCTGCCAAAGTTATCTTCCCCCTTACACTGAAGAAGCTTCATGAAAGTAAGCTTGACATTTTGTCTGTCTTCTAAAGGCAGTGTCAGAACATTACGGTTTTTTAAGTTTTCATCTTCAAAACATCTCGCCAAATTCGTATCTGTTGTACACAACGATTCTATAAATCGTTTATCTATCCATAACACAATACGTTCATAGGGTTTATTGTGATCTTCAAAAATAGGCTGATGTAACTGATTAGAGTTGATCACAACAATATCCCCTGGCTGAAGTCTATAAGCGTTGCCTTCTATCAGATATTTTACATTTCCTGAAATAAAAAAATAAACTTCATAAAAATCATGATGATGTAGCTGTACCTCTTGAAGATAAGTATCCTTATAACTAAAAATTTCATATTCTGCATCCAGCATAATTTGCCTGCTGCTATACTTCTGTTTCTTATTCATATTTCACCTTCTTTAGATTAAGTATACTTATTTTGAGCAAGTTTTGCAAGTTTTAGGGATTTTATAGACTATAGTTATTGGTGTAAAGTTGCTATACTGAGATTAAGATATTATTAACTTAGATCTTT
>JARBTY010000298.1 GCA_029239935.1 Clostridia bacterium
TCTTCCGCTTCTGCTAAAGCGATTCTTTCCATAAGGGACGCTCTGTAAGCTTCTACAGCTTCATATCTATTGACCTCATCTTTTACAGCCTGCAGCTGTTTGGGGTAACGCATCAGTCCATAAAAAGCATACTCTTCATTGTAACTATTAATAAGATCTGCTTTTACTTTTTCTCCTGCTAGTCCACTTACTATCTGATTTGCAAAATCCTCCAGGGCTTTTTTAATCACTGTAAAATTAGGTTTCTGTAAATCTATAGCATAGGCTGCTATCTGCTTATTAAGATCAAAATCCTTGGTCACTACACACTCATATTGATAAGAAAGATGCACATCTTCTTTTTTTCGAATAATTTTATAAGCTAAAGCCTTATTAAACAGCTCTTTTGCTTTAGTTTGGCCTACCGCAACCCGTTCATTTCTATAAGCATCTCCCCAAGCCTGTACTGGAATAGGCGAAGGCAGCTGGGTCCAGTTTTCTTTTTCTGTCATCACAAGATGCCTGCCCACGCCTTCATGGGTATTAATCGTATCTTCATAAAGCTTTTCATACATTTTAAGCGGGCCATAGGCATAAAGCGGAACACCATTTCTTGTGGTTACCCAAAAGATCCTGTTGGTCAGCCTGCTTTGTCTCAAAGAAAACTTCGCTGCCGAATTGGGATAATGATCCTTAAAGTTTTTAAGCCCCTTATAGATACTTGGGGTATTGGCAGGTACTGAAACCATTGCAAAATATGGAAAATTAAATTCTGAACTGTTAGTAAGACTGAACAGCGGTACGGCATCTCTTGACAGCTTTGTGGCGATAGTTTTTTCTACTAAATCCACCAAAGACTGCTCATGACCATATTTCATCATCAAAAACTCTTCCATTGTTTTAGAAATAAGGTCTGAGAACTTATCGGTTATAAAATCTGATAGGGTACCAATAATATCTATTTCTGTCTCATTGACCCATACCTCGGCTTCTTCTAAAAGCATGGTTGTGAAGTCTGAAAGCAATACTCCTGTATCGTACTCTTCGATAACCTTGTCAATATGCTTTGAGATATCACGGACACTCACCACGTTCCAGTGATAACTGGCGCTGCCTTTTGTATCAAAAGATTCATTCCCATGGATAAGAATATCTCCGTCCTTTTTAAATATTATATTTAATGTCTTTAATATTTCAGCAAACACTGCATAAATCTTATTATTATGTTCTATCAAAAGGGTTCTTAAATCCTCATAAGCCATAATCATTTTACTGTATTTGTCTGCATCTGCCCGCAGGATATACTCTGATATTTTACTTTTGATGAACTCATTTTTCTTTTTGTCCTTAGAGATAAAAGCCGATCTGGCTTCCTGCATTTTTTCTATACCATTATCTATTTGATACTGAATTTGATTGGGTAGTTGGTTCATCTGCTCTTTCAAAGAAGCAATATAAGCATCTATCGTTTTGATTAGACAGTAACCACCATTGTTATATAACATCCCTGAGGCATAGATGGGCCCATGATTTGGATTGATAAATAACCTCTTTGCTTCTTCCCCTACCCGTTCTTTTAATTCATTGGGCAGCTGATTCATTGCTTTGTTGTATTCTTCTCTAGCTCTTAGCAAATAGTTTTTCTCAAGCTCTGCATCCATATTAATGGCTTGGGTTTTGACTACATTGTTATAGCTATAGACTTCTCTGGTTTCAAACCCCGGAATAGGCTTTGGCACATGGTCTTCAAAGCGCCTGCTCATGCTGTCTATATCAAGACCCGTACGCCTCGCAAGCTCTGTCACCTCTTCTTCACTTGGAATCACCTTAAACATCGTATCAATCTTGTAAAATAACCTGTAGGCCATATAGGTGGTCATTTCCTCTATAGGCAATATAGACGCTGAGGCCCCTATAATATTGTACTTATAATTGGCCGGCAAAACAGCTTCCTTCATTTGTTTGATATTGGTTTCAATGTTGCTGATATAGTCATGGATGGCAAACTCTTCTCCTGACTCTTTATCTTCACTGGCCATAAAGTTGGTGATGTTTTCTGCTGTCACATTCATACAATAATCATAGGCCTCTTCGATTACCTTGCCTTCTGTATCCTCACCTGAAATCAGATGACAAAGATCAAAAGGCGGCATACCTGCATTGACACTGAGTCTGGTCCCGTAATCCTGAATAAATCTTTCTTTTCGATCTTCTATATTCATCCAGTAATCCAGCTCTTTGAGAGCGGCATACCCATTTTTCATGATGTATTCTTTAGTATGAATACTTAAGGAAGGATTGGACAGGTTAACATCCGGTGTAAATAAATACCCCATCAGCTTAGATCTATCAATCCCTTGTCCCCCTGCTTCATGGTCTAAAATCGTTCGAACGATATAGGCAATATCTAAAAAACATCCGCTGCCAGTTCCGCCTGAAAGGCCTGTAAGGAGGAACACATAAAGCTTTTTATCCGTTCCTTTTTTTAATTCACTGATTTTCTTTTGAATGGCATCTACCACTTGGTTAATCTTAGTAAACAGTAAAAGCCTGCCGCCTTGTCTCACTCCGGAAGCACCATTCATACCATCTGCTATATGCAGCTCCGGTGAAAGCCATGAAGCAACACTTGGATGGAGTCTGCTCCTATTTTGAAGCATTGAACCAATCCCAGCTTCTGAGAGCAGTACCAGCTCATTCAGTGGATCTAATCCAATACCTTTGTATTTCTTATTTTTGTCTTGTTCATTGGTCTCAAAAGCCAAAAACTCAATGTTATCTGGCTTATCTTTTCTTCGTTTCGTCAAAGCATCTGTCGGCAGGTTAAACCGTCTGTTGATTTGATATTTGAGCCTCAGCAGAGAATCTATCCCTGTTCCTCCAAGGCCAATAACCAACATAGGATTGTCAATCGTATCTACTCGTATGCGCTTGCTGACTATGCCGCCGCCTTTTTGGATATCTAACTGCTCAATATGATCTCTTATAATGGGTTTCATTACTTTCACCTCTTATTCCTATTTTATAATAAATATTCTATTTGTACGGTCTGTCCGCTGTCTGCTATATTAACGGTCAGCCTGTCGTTTTTCCTGAGTTCCAGTCCATCTCCTGCTGACACAGCTCTTCCTGCTTTTTCAATGGCATATTGGGACTGATTATAAAGATATACCTTGTCTCCCGGTGCACTCTTTAATAAGATTTGCTCTGTTTCTTTAAACTCCGGGGCATATTGAAGCAATGCATGGAGACTTACCTTGCCTTTGAACACATGCAGTTTTTTGTACTGCGGCGGCTGCAATTTGCCCGTCGTGTTTTCTCTAATCTCTATGACAAGCTGCCCAACCAGAGGAATCTGTGTTCTTTTGAAAGCTTTGGCGCCTATCAAAGAAGCTATTAAAATAACGGCTGCCACAAGACCTCCTAAAATATA
>JARBTY010000299.1 GCA_029239935.1 Clostridia bacterium
AATTGTATACATCTTTTTTTCTCCTGTACTTGGGCATCTTCAAAAAAATAATCAGTCAGTATGCTAGGCTATTTGACTGATTGTTTTTTTGAAGATGCCTTATTATGTGTTTAATTTATCATATATTGAAAAAAAAGTAAATTGAAACCCTTGACTTTGAGTTAACTCAAAGGTATATGATTTAAATAGGCTAGATTCAAGGAGGAATAATTTATGAAAAATTTTAATTATTATACACCAACAAAGGTGGTTTTTGGTAAAGACTCAGAGCAGCAGGTGGGGGAACTTGTTAAGGAACAGGGATGTAAAAAAGTGCTTATTCATTTTGGTAGTCAGAGTGCAGAAAAATCCGGGCTTTTAGCACGTATATGCTCATCTTTAGAGGCTGCTTCTATTGATTATGTGACGCTTGGCGGTGTAGTGCCAAATCCGCGTTTATCCAAGGTTTATGAAGGAATTAGTTTGTGTAAAAAAGAAGAGGTAGATTTTATCTTGGCTGTAGGAGGAGGAAGTGCCATTGACTCAGCTAAGGCAATCGCTTATGGACTTGCTTATGAGGGAGATGTATGGGATTTCTATGATAGAAAAGCAACGGCTAAAGACTGTTATCCATTAGGGGCAGTGTTAACTTTATCTGCAGCTGGAAGCGAGATGAGTGATTCTTCCGTTATAACTAATGAAGAGGGATGGTTAAAAAGAGGATATAGTTCAGATTTAAGCAGATGTAAATTTGCTATTATGAATCCAGAATTAACATATACACTGCCAGCTTACCAGACTGCTTGCGGTGTGACAGATATTATGATGCACACAATGGAAAGATATTTTACATTAGAAAAAGATACAGCACTAACTGATGTAATATGTGAAGGATTATTAAAGACAGTTATGGATAGTGCAAAGACTGCTCTAAAAGATCCAGCAGATTATAATGCACGTGCACAAATCATGTGGGCCGGAAGTCTTTCTCATAATGGTCTTACTGGATGTGGTACTGTAGGAGATTGGGCAAGTCATCAGTTGGAGCATGAATTAGGTGGAATGTTTGATGTGGCTCATGGGGCAGGCCTTGCAGCGGTTTGGGGAAGCTGGGCAAGATATGTATATAAAGAAGATATAAGCCGATTTGTTCAGTTTGCAGTTAATGTTATGGGATGTACCAATAATTTCGCTCATCCAGAGAAAACAGCAATAGCTGGAATTGAAGCAATGGAAGATTTCTATGGTTCTATTGGTATGCCAACTGCTGTTTCTGACATGGGTATTGATATGACAGAAGAACAAATAAAAGAGATGGCTCTTAAGTGCAGCTTCCAAAATACAAGAACCATTGGAGGCTTTAGAGTTCTTAACACTGAGGACATGGAAGCAATTTATCGCATGGCAAAATAATTTAATGGGGGAGCTATATTATGATAAGAGCAGCGTTATTAAGCCGATGGCATGTGCATGCTGATGAGTATGCGGGTTATGCTAAGGAGAATCCTAATGTAGAAATCGTAAAGGTTTGGGATGAAAATGAAGAAAGAGGTATACAGTGGGCAAAGGAACTGGAGGTACCTTTTGAACAAGAAATTGGAAGAATATTTAATGATAATACAATAGATGCAGTAATAGTAGCCTCACCAACCTCAATGCACAGGGAGCTTATTTTAAGTGCTGCAAAGGCTGGCAAACACATATTTACTGAAAAGATTTTAGCTTTTACAGCTCAAGAGTGTAATGAGATATATAATGAAGTGGAAAAAAATAATGTAAAACTGATGGTGTCCCTACCTAGACTTATGGAACCATATTTTTTATATGCTGAGGAAGCTATAAATGATGGACTTGTTGGTAAAGTTAATACTATAAGATGCAAGGTTGCTCATGATGGTGCATTACCATCTGAAAATAACCCAAATGGGTGGCTGCCAGAGTACTTCTTTGATGAAAAACTATGCGGTGGAGGAGCTTTTATAGATTTTGGAGCACATCCTATATATATAACCAATCGTTTAGGCGGAGAAGTAGAATATGTTTCAGCTAACTTTAGCAAATTTCAAAATAGCAGAGCAGATGATAATTCAATAGTATTAGTTCAGTACAAATCTGGGGCAACTGGCATACTAGAAGCATCTTTTGTAACTAGAGGATGCCGATTTATCCTTGAAGTTTTTGGCACAGAAGGAACTATTCTTGTTGAGGATAAACATGTAAAAATAAGAAGCACTAAGGTTAATAGCAATCAATGGATGGAGCCTAAACTGCCTGATAGAAAACCAATGGCATTTACTCAATGGATAGATTCTATTATGAATAATACAGATACTGTTATTACGAAAGAAGATGTTATTAGATTAACAGAAATTAATGAATTAGCAGCGGAATCTCATAAAGAAGGCAAAAGAGTGTTTAAGTAAACTTATGCAAAATCACGATAAAATAGAGTGTGGAGCGAGAATCATCGCTCCTTTGTTTTTTTGGAAAGGAGTTAACAAATTTTTAATACACTATTAAGAGATATTTAATACCGTTTACGCAAAACCGTGCTATAATTTATTTATGGAAAAGCTAATAAGGAATAAATTAAAATAGATAAATATAGGTGTATTTAAAATTAATGGGGGGAAAAATAATGCCAATGAGGGTTAACTTTAAAGGAGTAGTTGGAAAAATCATAAAGCCTTATGGAAGATTTCAATATGGAAACATAGTAGATATTATAAAAATTAAAATAGCTAAATTTGATTATTTTAAAAGCAGGGTATGTGTCAGTGACGGCATGGGAATTTATTGGCTTGATATAGGCTGCCTTGAGCTTATGCCCAGCAGATAGAAAATTTGGTTTTTAATTACTAAAACTTCATGGTGGCGCATAATAATAACTAACATTATTTCCGGGGGAGATATCATGGAAAAGAAATTATATAAATCAACCTCTAATAAGATGATTGCAGGGGTATGCGGCGGTCTAGCTGAATATTTTGAATTTGATGCTTCTATTATACGTATACTCTGGGCTTTATCTGTATTATTGCTTGGAACAGGAATATTGGTATATATTGTTTGTGCCTTAGTAATTCCTAATAAGCCTTATTAGGAAAGATCACAGTAAATAAAAAATGTACCCTATAGAACAGTCCCTTAAAAAAGGCTGCTTTATAGGGTACATTTTATTTAGAAATTTCACTTAAAAGGCTTACTGTATACTGCACAGTGAGGCTTTGCTGATCTAATGAAGGAATTTTTGCCTCATTATCACCCTTTTGAAAGCCGTAGTTTCCAAACTGAGCATGATTACCGCCAGCAATTTCTTTAAATACAGAATTTTTTGGAACTATAGTCTGAGCTGCTTTAATCTTGGAAATATCAGCACAACCGTCCTCACTGCCCCATACTGATAAAACCTTAAGCTTTGTTTCAGAAAT
>JARBTY010000055.1 GCA_029239935.1 Clostridia bacterium
AGGCTTATCTGAAAAAGAAGGCGATAAATGTTTGAATGCCCCTTGTAAATGTTTTTCAAGGGCGGCCAAATGAAAATGGCATAAAGCAATTCCCATATCGATTCTTTGAATATCGTAACCTAATCGGTCGCTGTAGCCTGGGGTTTTTAATTCATAAAAATGATAGGTGTTACCCTCCTTTATGATTCGCCAAGGCTGCTTGTTAGAAGCAGATGGAGCAAGTCTTACCATCTCAAGTAAAAACTCATACTTCCCTGCAGCAGCTGTGCTCAAAGGAGCGGAGAAATTGCCATCAAAAAAGAGTTCATTCCAAGCTTTTCTTTGATTTGATTTTGCGGCAAATCTAATAAAAGAACCCATGAGATGACCTTTTGCTAAAGGGTAGCCTACAGGAGATACGATGGGGAAGAGTACATCTTCTTTGACACCCATAGCCTCAGCAAAGGCACCTTTTTTAAAAGTACCCCCCAGCCAGCAGGTTCCAAGCCCTAAAGAAGCGGCATATAAGACAAGTTTTTCAAAGGTATAACCTAACGTTTCTAAAGCGAAGGGTTCATCTTTTTGAATACTTGCACCAATATAGGCGGAGGCGTCTTTGATGACACCATAAGTCCCCAGCTTAGCATCGTTATGTTTCAGGTCATTTTCCAGCAGCTTAAAGGTAACCTTTGGTGTAAAAGGCCCCGAAAGCGAATACATATACTGAGTAAGCTGATCTTTGACAGCTTGTGTAAGCTGTTGTTTGTCATAAGTTCGGACAGACGTCCGCGTTTTAACCACATTGTCAAGGGCAGTATTGAAAATAGTATCCATATAGAATTTAAACCTCCATTTTTTCATTTTTTAATTTAAGCTATACTATCAAATAGATGTGAACAATTGAAGAAGTTATAAATCGGAAAAATGTTTAACAGACCACTTCTCTAAAATATCTAAAGCTGGGGAAAGCTCTTTACCCATGGGAGTAAGCTCAAACTCTACCCGAGGAGGAACCTCAGGATAAGTGGTTTTAAAAATCAGACCGGCACTTTCCAGTTGAGCTAATTTTTCGTTTAAAACTTTTTGGCTGATACCGCTGGTGATTCTCTGAAGTTCTAAAAATCTTTTGGGACCACTTTCAAGATGGCAGAGAATCACAGCTTTCCACTTACCGCGGATAAGATCCATACCAAGGTCTAAGTGACAGACATAGTTTTTGTTTTTGTAAGTTAACATTTAGAGCACCCACTTTTTACTGAATTTATGGTGAAAAAAATAACGCTTTGAAGATAGTATATCAAATCTTACTAAAAAGTGCATACTTGTTGAAAAAAATAATAAAGACTATACTGGGAGAGGAAACACTACTTGTGTACAAGGAGGAAAGAGAATGAAAGTTTTAGCATTTAATGGAAGTCCTCATAAAGAGGGGAATACTTATCATGCCATAAAAATAGCAGCTGATGAGTTGGAGAAACAAGGCATAGAAACAGAAATTATCCATGTGGGCAATAAGGTCATCAGAGGATGTATTGCCTGTGGACAATGTGTAAAAAATAAAGATGAGAAATGTAGTATTGGAGATGAGGTTAACGGCTGGCTTCAAAAGATGAAAGAAGCTGACGGCATTATTTTAGGTTCTCCGGTACATTACTCGGCAATAGCTGGGACTATGAAATCTTTCTTAGACCGTGCATTTTATGTGGCAGGGGTTAATAACAGCATGTTGCGGCATAAAGTAGGAGCAGCTGTTGTTGCGGTGAGAAGGTCAGGAGGTGTTCCAACCTTTGAGCAGCTGAACAACTATATCAATTATTCTGAAATGCTGATGCCTACCTCCAATTATTGGAATGTTATTCATGGAACCAGACCAGGAGATGCCCTGCAGGATGAAGAGGGTGTGCAGATCATGAGAGTACTGGGAAAAAACATGGCATGGCTGATGAAGCTTGCTGAAGCTGGAAAAGGAAAAGTTGAAGAGCCAGAGAAAGAACGTAAGGTATTTACTAATTTTATTCGTTAAGTAGTTTTATCAATTGGAACCATTTAAAAACACCTTCTTAGATGCCTTTGGCCTAAGAAGGTGTTTTTGAATCTCTAGAGCAGATAATCTGGTAAATTTTGAATCATACGGGACTTTTGAAGAGGGGGCTTAGGTGTCTTTTCCGTATCAGCAGGCGTTGAGGGAGGTAAGGAAACGTTTGAATCTTTTTCAAAGTCTTGGGTTTCTACTGCCTTATTGATGCGATGAATACTTTTTTTACTGAGTGACACGTTCTACGACCTCCTTGGTAAGAGATAAATATTCTTTGGCACTACGGCTGGATTTTTTGTAATCCATAACAGGTCGCCCATTTTCTTGAGACCATTCGATGGCACTATCTACTTTTATGTAGGTTTCAAATACATGGGTATGTCTCAGTTCTTCAAGAGCTGAAAGAGTCTGCTTGAGATAGCTTTTACGGGAATCAGCTTTTGTAATGCATACCCCCAGCATTTGTAAATCCGGTGTGACATACTTGATCTCATTTAAAAAATCAAATAGGTTGGCGAGACCAAATAAGCCCCAAGGACTTGCTTCCACAGGAGTAATCATGTAATGAGAGGCGCAAAGGATATTCATCACCCATCCCCCTAAGGTAGGCGGGGAATCAATCAAAATATAGTCGTATTTATTTTCAGCTAAAATATTTTTAAGGCCATTTTTAAGGATATATTCCCTTTGCCACTTTGTAAAAAGTTCATACTCAATAGAACTCATCAAAGTAGAGGAGAGAATCATATCGATACCAGGATATCTAGTGGGAAAGATATAATCCGACAAATCTTTCTGAGACTTAATAGCAGTATAAAGATTTTTATCACTTTTAGCTGTTTCAAGCACAAAGTCTTCATCAAAATAAGCCAGTGAAAGATTGAGCTGCATATCTCCGTCAATGAGCAGCACTTTATATCCCAGTGAAGATAAAGAATAACCTACATTTGCACAGGTAGTAGATTTGCCGCTTCCGCCCTTGTTGTTTACAAAGCATAAAACATGTGTTGAAGATGCCATGATATCCCTCTTTCTAAGGTGTACTTAAAAACCATACGTCGCATTAATGCATTTGAATTGATTATAACATCAATTTTTCAGACTATCAAATGCTGTCATAGGTGAGCCGTCCAAAAGTGCTTTGCCTTTGTAAGTATGAAGAGCCAGGCAATAAAGCAGTTTTTCTGTTTTAAGGTTATAAAGGGTCAAATAATTTCTATAGACTCTATGGGCTGGGTCATAGAGTATAAGCTGCAGATTATTTCCTTGTAAAAAGCCGTTGACTAATACAACGTTTTCATTAGGCAGGGGTAAGCTGCCATTCTGTACAAGCTTCAGCTTTTGATCAAATAAGGCGTAAAGCAGCTTGTCTTTGGTAAAAGACAAAGCAATGATCTGAGAGTTGCTGCTAAAAACATATTGAGATGTAAAAGGCAGTGGAATATAAAAGGGCTCATCTAAAGGGAAAGGCATTACCAGAAGCTTATCATCATTTATAAAGATGGCGTTCCCCATAGAATCAAGGGTATAGTGAGGATGAGAAATCGCACTGGGATGAGTGGGAATCTGAACTGCTTTTTTTACCCTCAGTGAAAGGGCATCAATCTGATAGATAAAAGCTTCATAAGCATTGACTTTGCCCCCTAATAAAACAAAGGTATCCCCAATAAGCTTGATATGAGAAACGTACATGTTGCCTAGATTATCCTCAGGAAGGAAAACAAGTTTTTTGACCTTAAGATCTTGTTTATCAAGGATATAAATAGCTTCTAAGCCTCCTGTAAAAGAAACAATGATAGAGGAGGTATCCTCATAATAGTCATGAAAATAGGTTAGAGGCGGCTCCTGTAGGTCTTTTCTGAATCCGTTGATAGCTGATAAGACCCGCTTGTGCTGCGGGCTGGGCAGAAAGCCTTCTGTAAAGCTTTTAAAGGTAGTTTTAAGGGGAGAAACCCCTTTTTCGGATACAGCGTATCCTTTAGGTGAAGACAGGGCGGCGTCACTGTAAAAAAGAGTCATATTAAAGCCGGCGGCATCAGGGAGATTACTTAATAAAAGCTCATAAGATAAAGTAGGCTTAGATAAAAAGTACCCTAAAAGCCCTATACAAATGAGGAGTAAGAATAAAAATAATTTTTTTTGTTTCATATTACCAATCCTTATCTGGATTAAATCCAAATATTTGAAGTGTTTCTAACAGTGGACTTGCGGCGATATTCTGAGGAGAGACAAAAAGTGTATCCGGCTCATCAAGATCAAAACCAAAAGCATTAAAAGTTTGCCATACCAACAGGGAACAGTGGGTTGAAGAGGGGGTAAGCCCTTGGTTTTTATCAGCAAGGATATTATAAGGCAAATCCCTTAAGGAAGAACTGGCATAGCTAGCAATCTCATCAAGAACAGTTTGGTCTGTATCTTTCAGGCGCATCATTTTAAAGGTTGGGAAATACCGCCATTTGACGGCATCCTGCTCCATGCTGATGGTTCCAGGATTTAAGGCTTCTAGCAGCTTGCCTCTTTTCTCATCAATGACCACTCCAGCGTGGCCGTGGCGCCAGTTCATGGTACGGGTTGACTTGGTTAAAAAGATATAGCCATTATGATAGGGAGCCAGTTCAAATCCTGCTATGGCCTTACCAGATTCATCGGTAACAGAATCAAGAAGCGTAACAATAGACAGGTTTTCTGAGTCAAAACGGACGGCTGTAAGATAATCTTTTTGAAAACGCAGCATTCTTTCTTCAAAATCGGGTAACGCTTTAAGTTCTTCCACAATAGGTTTGGCAATACCGGTCTGTTCATAGAGGGTTTTATAATCCGTTTCATCTAAAACGGTTTTATTGAGAATAGATGTAATGTCAATTTGGGTGTGAGAAGGCGTATGGTAACCGTCCCTTACGACAAACTCACCATATATGAAATAAATGACTGCAAATAAAATACAAAAGGATATAAGAGCATGTTTAAGTCGCAAGATGATTTGCCTCCTGAGCAGTTTATAATAATATAGTCTTATTTTAACATAGAAATATGTAAAAGAAATAAAATAATTTACAGTATAACACAGTAAGAGTAAATGTATTTATAATTTTTATAAAGCGTATTTAAAAGATAAATATATATTTAGAAAATAAAAACTATTTTTTATTGAAAATATATTTGCGCTGCTATAGAATGAGGATGAAATAGAGTGAGTCATCCATTTACAGTTATTCTAAAAACAATAGGACTAGGGGGGGTTTTATGAATTTGGTAGTACTGGCACCAGTTGGTGCAACACTTGCATTACTTTTTGCGGCGTACTTTAGTTATGAGGTGATGCAGGAGAGTGAAGGCTCTGATAAGATGAAACAAATTGCTGCAAGTATCAGATTAGGTGCAAATGCCTATTTGGCCCGTCAATACAATGGTGTAGGACTATTTTTTATAGGCATGTTTTTGGTGCTTTTTTTACTAAGCCGGTTTGGATATGTATCCGTTTTTGTGCCATTTGCTTTTATTACAGGCGGTTTTTTCTCAGGCTTCAGCGGATTTCTTGGAATGAAGATGGCGACATCCTCTAATGCAAGAACAACTCATGCTTGTTCAAAAAGCTTAAATGCAGGGCTTAGGGTTGCTTTTTCAAGTGGATCAGTAATGGGGCTTATCGTAGTTGGTTTTGGACTATTGGATCTTAGCATCTGGTATTACATATTAGACTGGTATTATAGGGCTTTACCTGTAACAGAACGGATTGTTTATATCACATCCTCCATGCTGACCTTTGGAATGGGTGCTTCATCTATGGCGCTTTTTGCAAGAGTAGGAGGCGGTATTTTTACAAAGGCAGCTGATGTTGGAGCGGATTTGGTTGGAAAGGTCGAAGCGGGTATTCCAGAAGACGATCCAAGAAATCCAGCAGTTATTGCAGACAATGTAGGTGATAATGTAGGGGATGTAGCAGGTCTTGGAGCGGATTTGTATGAATCTTATGTAGGCGCAATTGTCTCATCTTGTGCACTGGCGGTCGCAGCGGGACTTGGCATGCAGGGAGTTACTATTCCATTAGTCGTTGCAAGTATTGGTGTTGTCGCTTCTATTATAGGTACCTTTTTTGTAAAGACCGATGAAGAGGCTTCTCAAAAGGCCTTATTAGGGGCCCTAAGGAAAGGTATTTATTGTTCGGCACTTATTATTGCAGTGGCATGTTACTTTTTAGTAGAAAAGGTATTAGGAAGTCAATATATAGGTATCTATTTTTCCATACTTAGCGGATTGATTGCAGGATTATTTATAGGTTTCTTTGCTGAGTACTTTACAAGCAGTCACTATAAACCCACTCAAGCGATAGCTGACTCAGCGGCCACCGGTTCAGCAACAGTCATTATCAATGGGATGGCGGTGGGCATGTTATCTACTTCTTTGCCAGTCATCACAGTGGGGATATCTGTTATTGCAAGTTATATCATGTCTGGTGGAATGAAAAACTTTAATTTAGGTTTATATGGTATTGCTATATCAGCGGTAGGCATGCTCTCAACTTTAGGGATTACCCTAGCAACCGATGCTTATGGTCCAGTAGCGGATAATGCGGGGGGGATAGCTGAGATGGCAGGCCTTGACCCGGTAGTAAGAAGCCGCACCGATGCTTTGGATTCCCTAGGTAACACCACTGCTGCAACAGGCAAAGGGTTTGCCATAGGCTCAGCAGCACTGACAGCTCTTGCTTTTATCGCAGCCTACAAAGACTCTATAGAACTATTGGTGAAAAAAAATAATTTGGATTTTGTATTTGACTTATCGATCCTAAATCCGCAGGTGCTCATCGGCTTATTTGTTGGGGGGATGGCCACATTTGTATTTGCCGCGTTTACGATGAACTCAGTGGGTAAAGCAGCAGGGATGATTGTAGTTGAAGTGAGACGCCAGTTTAAAGAAATAGCAGGACTTATGGAGGGAAAAGCTGAGCCTGACTACGCTTCTTGTGTGGACATCTGTACAAAAGCGGCTCAAAAAGAACTAATCAAAATAGCGGCCATGGGTGTACTAACTCCGCTGATTGTGGGTCTGCTCCTAGGACCAAACGGTGTGGCCGGATTATTGGCAGGCGCTACGACCACAGGGTTTATTCTTGCGGTTATGATGGCTAATAGCGGAGGGGCATGGGATAATGCTAAAAAGTATATTGAGGAAGGACACTTAGGAGGAAAGGGTTCTGATGCCCATAAAGCTGCCGTAGTAGGAGATACTGTAGGAGATCCTTTTAAAGATACAGCAGGACCTGCTATCAATATATTGATTAAGCTTATGGCAATGGTCTCTATCGTATTTGGTTTGTTTGTACTTTCATGGTGCATACTCTAATAGTGAATAAGGGCATATCAAAAAAACCAGAGGTATTTTGAACTGATCCCTATAAGTTAGACCTAAAAATCTAACTTATAGGAGGTCAGTTTTTTTATTATTTATTATCGTCTAAAAAGAATGAAATAAGTAAAAAAAAGATATACTAACGTCTATCAAAGAGTATCATCAACAATCAAGGAGGTGCCTTTTATGACAGAAAAACATACTGTAAAAGTTATTCCGCTGGGCGGGCTTGGAGAGATAGGTAAAAATATTACGGCTATTGAATATGAGGATGAAATCATTGTAATAGACTGTGGTATGGGATTTCCAGATGAAGATATGTATGGGGTAGATCTTATCATACCTGATATCCGTTATTTATTAGGGCATAGTCAAAAAGTAAAGGGGATTTTTTTGACCCACGGACATGAGGACCATATCGGAGGAATTCCTTATATTTTAAAACAGATGAATGTACCGGTTTATGGCACAAAGTTAACAATAGGGATTATAGAAAACAAATTAAAGGAACATGGCTTCTTGAAGGAAGCTGAGCTTCATCCTGTTCAGGCGGGAGATACAATAGAACTAGGGAAACTCAAAGTAGAATTTATTAGAAGCACCCATAGTATAGCAGATGCCTGCTGCCTGGCTGTGCATACACCTGTCGGCACGATACTTCATACAGGGGATTTTAAAATTGACTATACCCCAGTAGATGGGCTTACGATGGACTTAGAACGGATCAGCCAGCTGGGAAAGAAAGGGGTCCTTCTTCTTTTAGCGGACAGCACGAATGTAGAGAGGAGTGGTCACAGTGCCTCAGAGCAGTCTATCGGAGAGACCCTGCAGAGATTGTTTAATAATGTTCAGGGCAGAATCATTGTAGCCACCTTCGCTTCCAATATTCATCGTATCCAGCAGATAATCAATGCATCAGTCAGTCATGGCCGCAAAGTGGCGTTCAGCGGCAGAAGTATGGAAAACATCTCAGAAGTAGCTAAGAACTTAGGGTATCTTCATTTAGCAGAGGAAAATAGTATAAGTCTAGAGGAGATTAAAAATTATCCCAATCATCAAGTTACAATTATTACGACAGGCAGTCAAGGGGAACCGATGGCCGCTCTGGCGAGAATAGCCTTTTCTAATCACAGAAAAATAAAAATTGAAGCAGATGACGTATTTATTATCTCAGCTTCGCCTATTCCAGGAAATGATAAGCTTATTGCAAGGGTTATCAACGAACTTTATAAAAAAGGTGCAGAGGTTATTTATGAGGCATTGGCGGATATACATGTTTCCGGACATGCTTATCAAGAAGAACTAAAACTCATTCACACGCTGGTACATCCCCAATATTTTATGCCGGCTCATGGAGAATACAGACACCTTATCCATCATAAACGCTTAGCACAAAGGTTAGGGATGGAAGCTTCAAGGATTTTTGTGCTGGAAACGGGACAAGTGCTGGAAGTATCTGACGAAAAAGCAGGTATAACGGGAAAGGTGCAGTCGGGCAATATATTTGTAGATGGTATAGGCGTCGGGGATGTAGGAAACGTGGTTCTTAGAGACAGAAAACACCTGGCACAAGATGGCATGCTTACAGTTGTAGCAGCTATTGAGAAAGAAACTTATCAGATTGCAGGGGGACCAGATATTATAACGAGAGGATTTGTTTATGTCAAAGACTCAGAGGAACTCATAGATGCAGTTAAAGAAATAGCAATTAAAGTACTTGAGGACTCTTTAAAACAGAAAATAACGGAAAGGGCTGTTTTGAAAGTTAATATGAAAAAAGCAATAGAAAGGTATTTATATGAAAAAACCAGAAGAATACCAAGTATTTTTCCTATCATTTTAGAAGTTTAGAAGCTATTCTATAAATCATAAGTTGAAGTCTAAAACGTATCCCTCTATACTATAAGATAATACACAAATCATAATTAAAGAAGATATAGGGGAATAGGGATGAAAATACTAATAGATGCAGATGCTTGCCCAGTCGTAGATCTTGTAATAGACATTGCGAAACAGTTTAGTGTAGAAGTAGAGATTTTTTGTGATACTTCCCATGTGATAGAAAAAGAAGGGATTCATACAACAGTTACCCCAAAGGGAACTGATGCAGTGGACTTTGTATTAGTTAATAAAGTGGTGCCGGGGGATATCATCATTACGCAAGATTATGGCCTAGCAGCTATGGCTCTTTCAAAAAAAGGGTATCCTATTAATCAAAATGGCCTGATCTATTCAAAAGATAATATCGAACAACTGCTCTTCACAAGACATCTTTCTAAGACAATACGTAATAAAGGCGGACGCACCAAAGGACCTAAAAAACGAGAAAAATTAGATGATATCCATTTTGCTAAGGGACTGACCACACTTATTTCAGAAGTTTTGAATACCCTATAAAAATATGGATAACCTAAAGAGGAATAGATGAAATAAACTATAAAGATGAGTGAGGTGATAAAATGCATGAAAAAAAGACTCATCCTCTTAGAGGAGAGAATAATGAAAGACTGACCAGTAAAGAACCCATAAAAAATGAAGGGACAGCAGCCTGGGCTGATGCTGAAAAGCTTATGAAAGAGTCTCAGGTCACTATTCCTTCAGAAAGCAATGTCATCAACGCCAAAGAATGGGTAGACAACGGAAGTAGATTATAAAAGAACAAAAATAAAGATTATAAAAAATAAAAATAGAGATTGCTTAAAATGTTTGGGCATGTTATAATGATCAATACTAATACAAAATAATGAAATATATTAGTAAATTATATTATATTAAGTTATATTATTCTATATAAAATAAAGATAGGTGGTGTGATAAAATGCATGCTAAAATCAGTGAACCTCTTAAAGGTGAAAACAATAAAAGAATAAATAGTTGCCATCCAACTAATAATGAAGGTACAGCAGCATGGAGTGATATAGATCAGTTACTTGATGACTCCAAAGTTTCTATCCCCTCCGAGAAAAACGTTATGCGTGCCAAAGATTGGGTAGATAATGGAAGCAAACTATAGTACAAAAATATAAGATTTATTTAAAACTCCTATTTTTAGGAGTTTTTTTAGTGTAGGCAATAAAAAAACACCTCACTCACTGAGGTGTTTGAATAGCTTAATGAGATATTTTGAGGCGATTAACGGGTAATTAAATATTGCAGAAGCAATTGGACATCATCCGCATCGGCAACAGCAATAGTTATTTCATCAATTTTAGCTTCAGAAAAGATCTTGGTTAATGAAACATATTGACATAATTTTGAACGTAAATTAAGTCTGTCTCCTTCAGAAGTAACCAGTTCGATTTCACCTTTACATTGGTCTACTGTTTTAAAAAAACTATCAACATCTGTTATATTTGTAATTTTTATGTTGTTCATATTTATACCTCCTAGAATATATATTTATAACTTCATTATACAATATTAGTATAATTATATAAGATTAAAAATATACAAATATTATGACAAATATTAGAAATATTTGTTAAAAATAATAAAAGTATTTTATGAACAGGCAATACAACCAAAAACATACAGAAAAGTTAGTGCACTTTTGGACTTGTGTCTAAGCAAATTATAGGTAAGCATTTTTAATAGTTTTAAGATTAGCACCTAAATGACAGAGAAGTAGATCCGCTACAGTAAGGGCTACCATAGACTCCACAACCACAACAGCACGAGGAACAATAACAGGGTCATGACGACCTGTGATGCGAATCTCAGTGTTTTCAAGAGCATTGTTAATAGTATGCTGTGGTCTAGAAATAGAAGGTGTAGGTTTGAAGTGAGCTTTAAGCAAAATATCTGAGCCATCTGACAGTCCGCCTAAAATACCACCAGAGTGATTGGTGTGTTTTTTGACATGGCCCTGTTCGCTATAGAATGCATCATTGTAGTCGGAGCCAAGCATAGATGAAGCTGCGGTACCAATTCCTACTTCAAAAGCCTTAACGCCGCCTATACCCATTACAGCATAGGCTAAAGAGGCATCCAGTTTAGCAAACACCGGTTCACCAATACCGGCTTTAAGTCCTGTAATGACACATTCTACTATACCACCTACAGAGTCCTCATTTTTCTTAACTTCTTCAATATACGCCAAGGCTTTTTCAGCTATTTGATTATTAGGCATATTGACAGGATTGGAGGAGATTTCAGATAGATTTAGGGCGTCATCGGGCACACTGATTGGACCTATAGAGCGGGTATAAGCCGTCACGGTGATACCTAACTCTAGAAGGAATTGCTTTGCAATCGAACCAGCTGCTACCCTGGCAGAGGTCTCACGGCCAGACGAACGGCCGCCCCCACGATAATCACGTATGCCATATTTCATATCAAAGGTATAGTCAGCATGGGAAGGTCTATAAACATCTTTAATAGTTGAATAATCATGAGACTGCTGATTGGTATTCCTTATAAGAAGTGCAATAGGGGTACCCGTTGTTTTGCCTTCAAAGATGCCTGAGAGAATCTCAACCAAATCAGCTTCTTTGCGGGATGTTGCAACCTTTGCATTACCCGGTTTTCTTCTGTCCATATTCTTCATAATATCTTCTGCGGAGATAGCTATATTAGAAGGGCAGCCGTCAATAACGACACCAAGGGCACTGCCATGGGATTCGCCAAACGTAGAAACACTAAACATTTTACCAAATATTGATCCCGACATCATAATGCCTCCTCGAATTAAAATTTTAACCAATAAAAATAATTTTAACAGACCTAAGGCACATCTTCAATAAAAATTGATTAATACTTATTAAAAATGCTCAAAATAACAACAACTTATATTGAAAAATAAAGAGTTTTCTTGTAAACTGTATGAGAGTATTAAAAAGATTGGAGATATTACATGTATGAATTACTAAAAGTAGAAGGCCGCGCGAAAAGAGGAAGATTTCATACACCTCACGGCATCATAGAAACGCCGGTATTTATGAATGTAGCCACTGCAGCTGCTATTAAGGGCGCGTTATCTACTGAAGATTTAGAAACGATAGGTACACAGGTCGTATTATCTAATACGTATCATCTCTATCTTAGACCAGGAGATGAGCTGATTAAGGAACTAGGAGGGCTTCATCAGTTTATGGTGTGGGACAAGCCAATCCTTACTGACTCCGGTGGATTTCAGGTATTCTCACTGGCAGCTATGCGCAAGATCAAAGAAGAGGGTGTCTACTTTTCTTCACACATAGATGGCAGAAAAATCTTTATGGGACCAGAGGAAAGTATGCAGATTCAGTCCCACATAGCCTCTACGATAGCAATGGCTTTTGATGAATGTCCGCCGGCTTTAGCTGATCGGAACTATATCATGCCTTCTGTAGAGAGAACAACCAGATGGCTGAAACGCTGTATAGATGAAATGAACAGACTGAATGGGCTTGAGGATACCCTCAATAAAAAACAATTTCTTTTTGGTATTAATCAAGGAGGCATATTTGAGGATGTCAGGATTGAACATGCAAAGGTTATCAGAGAATTCGATCTTCCAGGTTATGCAGTAGGAGGACTGGCAGTAGGAGAATCTCATGAAGATATGTACAGAATATTAGAAGCTGTTGTGCCTCATTTGCCTCAAAACAAACCAACTTACCTCATGGGAGTGGGCACACCAGAGAATATACTGGAAGCAGTAGAGAGGGGGATAGACTTTTTTGATTGTGTACTGCCTGCAAGAAATGGCCGCCATGGACATGTCTATACGAACCAAGGCAAACTTAACCTCTACAATCAGAAGCATCAAAATGACGCTGAGCCGATAGCACCGGATTGTAAATGCCCAACTTGTCAAAGGCATTCAAAGGCTTACATCAGGCATCTGCTTAAGGCAAAAGAGATGTTAGGGATGAGATTATGTGTGATGCATAATCTGTATTACTTTAATAATTTAATGTTAGAAATCCGTAATGCATTAGATGAGGGCAACTTCGAGAATTATAAAAAAATGCGTTTAGAAGGATATAAAAACAATCAAAATGGAGGAAACAAAAATGAGTAATTTAGTATTAGGATTTACAGGTGTAGCAGGGGGCGGAGCAGGTATGCTTGTAACCGTTGCTTACATGGGTGTATTTTTTGGAATCATGTGGTTTTTAGTTATCAGACCTCAAAAGAAAAGAGAAAAACAAGTTGTTGAAATGCAAAATGCAGTTAAAGTAGGGCAAACTGTCTTATTGCAGTCAGGGGAATATGGTAAAGTAGTAGATGTCATCAATGATCTTTTTATTATTGAGTTTGGTCTTAATAAAAGCATACGTATTCCAGTGAAAAAATCAGCAGTAGTGGGCGTACAAGAACCTAATTTAACAGTAGGTAAAAAGGTAGAGCCACAAGTAGGCACAAAGGTAGTAGAAGATGATGGCGTGGAATACGAATACATTGAAGTAGAAGAAGAAGTAGAAGAAACAGAAAAAAAATAAAAATGTTTACCGGAAATTCATAATTTCTTAAAATTAATAGGGTATCCTAAGGATGAAGCAAGAGAACAGAGTGTTTCTTGCCTCACAAAATCTCCCCATAATATATCTATTTTCCTGTTTGTAAAATATGAACGGAACAAAAAAGAAGCTATTCCCCAATAGCTTCTTTTTTTGTTGGTTCATATGATAGTCAATGAATTGATAAATTGGAGAATATGCGGGTTGTTGGAAGACTGACAGGTGAACAGCTATGTAAAGCGTTTTATGAGGCCAGGACTATAGAGGATGAGCAGAATGAAATAGTTAAACAGGTTAGAAGTAAGAAGCTGAGAGAAGCTAAAATAATCTCTGTTATCTGTAAAAAGCAGGAGGACATTGAGGAAAAGAAGGAACTGAAGTTAGAGCAAATAAGTCTGTTTTAATTTGAATTTTTAAGTTCTTTTCTTTTCATGAAGTAAGAAACTATCAAGCAGGTAATACCAGGAATCAAAAATAATATACCAGACAAAATCACAGTAAATTCAATTCCTAATGGCAGGAAGAACATTTCTGTTTGCATCAAATAATAGTCGTGAAGAATTGTTGCAAAGAAGGCTATAATTAATAACAATCCA
>JARBTY010000300.1 GCA_029239935.1 Clostridia bacterium
GACACTGCCGTGTACCATTGCAATAACCGGACCAGGGTATTCTTCCACAGCCCGTAAAAGTACCTCAAGTGAATCGTAATAACTTAAAGGATCTCTCATGGTTAACGGTAATTCTTTAACATCATGACCTGCCGACCATACCTTAGACCCATCGGGAGCACGCAAAATAACTATATGTATCTTCTGTTTTTGAAAATTATCAAGTGCTTCAATAATATCATCGACGAGTTTTGCACTTAATGCGTTTAGTTTATGGGTATTATCTAGGGTAATAATACCTGTTTTTCCTGAGATTTCTACTTTGACTAATGACATAATTAATCCTCCTAAATAAGCATAACTTATAAAACTATTGTATTACCAGTTGTAATAGGACTTTAGAAGCCTGAAGAGATCGTGATGTGGCAACTATAAAATCTTCTTCAAAAAAGCTCGCTGCTTCTCGACCTGCCAATAAGGCACCACAGTGGGTTATATCTTCTCCTTTGACCGTATTATAAATACAGTATAATGAATACATAGATGTTTATCTTTATTATATTCCTGTTATGAAAATAATTGAAATATTGAATAATCATAGTATGATAACTTTAGGTTATGATTATAGTAAAACATAGTCCCTGTCCCCATGTTTTTTAAGAAAAATCTGCTCGTAAAAAAAGAGCAGATTGGGTGGATTATTTGGACGGCTGTTGGTGGATGTTTATTGATGCGGTGATATATTTTAGCTACCTGCCAGTTCATCAAGATGTGGGGCTTTTGCTTGTACGATTAGAGGTATAACAGTATTCTTTTCAGATTTTTTTCAGAATCTGATTGTATACTGTTCTTACACAGATAAATTAAAAAGTCTTGACTATGTAGTTATGATATTCTAATTTAAACGAAACCTTTTAAATGGAGGATTACTGCGATGTCCTTTACTGATTTATTTAAAATCCACCGTACTGATGACCGAACTCCGATACCGATTATTCTGTTGATGGCACTTTTATTTGCAATATTTGTATTTAAAATGTTTGATTATTAAGCGCTTTTTCATTTTAGCCCCGGACTTCGGTCTGGGGCTTTTTATTTTTACCTCCTACTGTCGTATTTGTGGATGACTATAAAGAATAAAAAAGAAATAACCATTTGCACCTTTAAAGACAGACTTTAAAAAAGATATCCTTCTTGGAATAGCCAGGAAGGATATCTTTATATTTTTTGAGATTATTGACTGTTTTTGTTGTTGTTGGAATTTAGCTGTTTTGGATTCTTTTAGCCTACATATAATACTGCAGGAATAAGTATCTTTAAAACCGTTTGCATAGGCTTAGCTGTCGGTGAGTGGATTCGCACGCCCCCGCCGGGATGGGAAGTGTGAATATAAGTATAGTTGCTACGGAAGAACGATGTGACGTTATCTTCCATTTGGAATTCCTACTTATCTCTTTTTCTTACCTGTAATATGCTCTATATCAATTCGAATCACCGAACATTTATCCTTAAAAGAATCAATGACTTTCATGCCTTTATCATAATATTCAGGGCTATATTTTCTTACTAATGCCTTTAACATATCGACTTTCTCAGCTTCTTCTACCAAATTCGCCTTTCCAAAAGCAATAACACTTTCGTAATTAGCAGTAAAGGAACTAGGCAATAGTTCAGAATATCCGACAACCGTGAAGCACACTTTATTATTAGCAGAAATAGTATCCATTATATGACCCTCTAAAGCACAATGCAGATAGATAGCATCATCTAAAAGAATATGATGTAGTGGCAATCCATAGGGATATCCATCTTTATCAATTGTGGAAAGTACTCCATATTCGGCTTTTCCCAGAATATCTCTAGCCTCATCATGAGTTACTTGTTTGTGAATATCACGAATACTTCTCATTATTTTACCTCCTATGTGATCTAAAGGTTACCTCATTCTATGTCGCTTTTCGTTAGAAGATTTTAACTTGTAGAACCACTAGATTACCTGAGCTTTTATTAAAGAAGCCATGCCCTTCCCCCCGAGGAGATAGGATGATATCCTTTTCTTTGAGAGTAAATTCTTCCCCATTAATCGTTAATATGCCCTCACCTTCAACAACATAAAAAACCTCATCCATATCTTTATGGGTGTGTTCAGGTGTACTCTGTCCAGGTGCATATAATAAAAGTCCTGTATCAAGCTTAGTGCCTTCATGAGCAAGAGCTTTACGTACTGATTTTTCATTTGAGAAATCTAATAAAGAATCAACATTAATTTTTTTCATACCAAATCTCCCTTTATTTACCTTATTTGTACTACATTTATAAAAATTAGAATTCCTTCGTAACTCTCGCAATCTCTCTCCTAACGATAGGAGGAACAAATGTCGCAATGGGAATAGCTAAACTGAGGGCAATCATCCACTCTTTTATCCAATGCATGAGAAAATCATCTGTTCCACTATTCACTAATGTTAAAACAGCAGAAATAATAAATGATGTAAAGCTTCCCATTATAAATCCAAATAATAAAGTTGTATATTTTTTATTGACTCGCATGACTCCACCCTTTCTTTTTTACCACAATGTACTTGTAGGCACTACGTATTGCCTATGAGTACATTTGTTACTATAATAAGAGCGGAAGATAATTTTTGCAATAAGGCACTATTTCGTTCAATACGAACGGGATGGTAAGTATTAGTGAAGTTACTGGAGGCTGACTATATTGACTACTAAAGTTTGTCCAATCGAAGAAGCCATAAACTTAATAGGACATAAATGGAAAGTGCTTATTATTCGAAATTTACTAACTACAGAGAATCAACGCTTTGGTTGCCTTCAGAAAGGAATAAACGGGATCAGCCAAAAAATGTTAACACAACAACTTCGGCAAATGGAACAAGATGGACTTATTTCCCGCAAAGTCTTCGCAGAAGTTCCCCCAAAGGTTGAATATTCTTTAACTGACCTTGGAAGAAGCCTTCAACCAATCTTGGAATCGATAAGCATCTGGGGAAAAGGATATTTAGAGATAAAAGGAACTGATTCTAGAAGTTTCATTGATGATTAAAGTATTTTCTCCGTTTAATACTTTAATATGTACCAAAAAGCGAGTGAGATTCTTTGCGTAGGTAATCTATAGAATAAGAAGAGGGGCTGTCTCAATTTTTTTATTGAGACAGCCCCCCTTTGATAGTAGAGTAGCTATGGACTACAATGGAACACTTGGAGATAATCTAGGCTCATTTTAAAGCATTTGTTTCGCAGATGTCACAGTTATTTCTAAAACTGCACGAACCCATGAAAATTTTTCTTTCATACGATCAAAATCCTCACCAGATTTCACAAAACGTGTAGTTCCTTTCACGATGAAACCGGTTCCTTTCCCTTTATAGCCTTC
>JARBTY010000301.1 GCA_029239935.1 Clostridia bacterium
AGTGGCGATAGATTATGACCCAGGAGCCAGTGAAGTGAATCAGTTAAATCGCATCAAACTCATGATTTCTACAGCTTTTGAAAATTTGGAGGAAGCCAGCCCTCAGCAGATGATTAAAAATATTCAAGAAGGCTATGAACAAGCTCAAGAGGTTGTAAGTATATAAATGCAACAAACAGAGAGTCCGCATCTATAAAGAAGCGGACTCTCTGTTTGTTATATCATCAATCTATCAAGAAATCAATTACTATTTAAATACTTTAAAACGTCCTTCAATAGGCTGAAAGGTTTTTTCGGCAGGAGCAGCTGTTGGCTTGCCAAAAGGCATCTGTGCCACAAGTTTCCAGTTGGCAGGTATATTCCATTCCTGCTGTACGCCCGTATTAATCAGTGGGTTGTAGTGCTGTAAAGAAGCACCTAGACCTTCTATTTCTAATACATTCCACACAGCAAACTGCAGCATACCGCTTGATTGCTGTGACCAAACAGGAAAATTATCTTTGTAAAGAGCAAATTGCTGCTGAAGTGACTCAATAACCGCATGGTCTTCAAAAAATAGTACTGTACCATATCCACTTTGGAATGAATTTATTTTTTCTTCGGTAGATGCAAATTGATCTTCCGGTATAATTTTTCTAAGTTCGTCTTTAGTAATATCCCATAATTTATCATGGTTTTTACCTAATAAAACGACTACTCGGGCACTTTGAGAATTAAAGGCCGAAGGTGTATGTTTTACAGCGTGGCTGATGACCTCTGAGATTCTTTCGTCTGAAACGGTTGATTCTTTGGAAATACCATATATAGAACGTCTGTCTTGTATACTAGTATAAAAATCCTTTGTCATAATAAATTCCTCCTTTATTTATAAAATTTTAAAATATATGAAGCTTAAATATAGTATAGACACTTTAAGTTAAATTAACAAGATATTTTTTGTTAAATAATGAGAGTTTACAATTAGGACATATTTACATTATTTTCTTGATTATTCCATAATTTAATATTATGATAAAATAAATATTATGAAAATTTCAATTAAATGGCTATTTATGAGGAGGCTGACATGAAGAACAGTTATGCGGTGAAGGATGATTTAATAGAGCTATTAAGCTTAAAAAGCAAAAATTTAAATAGTAATCAAGAAGTTAATAACTGTAGGACAGTAACTCATGATTTAACTGAAATCATGAAAAAAGAAGGAAAAGTAGAATCTCAAAAAGAATTGTTAACAACAATCATTGAAAACATATCAGAAGCATTTGCAATCTATAACAAACAAGGTGAGCTTATTACAATGAATGCTGTTGCAAAGGAACTTTATCCAGAGAAAATGGCTAGGGAAAAAGTATATAGCGTTTATGAAGGTTATGAATATTTTGATTTGGAAGGAAATGTAATACCTTTTGAAGATAATCCAACACAAAAAGCACTCAGGGGGGAATGGGTCAAAAATGCTGTGATTGTTATTAAAACGCCCAGCAAAAATCAAATTACTGAGATTAATGCAAGTCCCATTTTTGATGAAAATAACCATTTGATTTTGGTGGCAGTATTGCATCGCGATATTACAGAATCTGTACAAAATCACATACTTATCAAAAAGCAACAAGAGGAAATGTTACAAAAGGAAAAAGAAAAAAGTGAAGCACTTCTAAAAGTCATTGAAATGAAAGATGATTTTTTATCTCTTATATCCCACGAGTTTAAGACACCACTGGCAGTCATTAATTCAGCTATTCAGGCCATAGAGGTCATGTGTGGTCATGAACTCTCCTATAAAGCCAAAGATTATTTGAACAGGATACGGCAAAACTCTAACAGACAGTTAAAGCTGGTGAACAATCTCCTGGACATTACAAGAATGGATGCAGGTCACCTTACAATAGATAAAGTAAACAGAGACATTATTGCTCTAACCAAATCAGTTACTGAATCCATTAAGGTTTTTGCAGAACAAAAGGGCATTGAAATCTCTTTTTGTTCAGCTGTAAACGAAAGAATAATGGGCATTGATGAAGAAAAGTACGAGAGAATTTTACTCAATTTACTTTCTAATGCTGTTAAATATACGCCAAAGGGCAGCAAGGTTAAAGTGATTGTATCTCTTATAACAGTTAATAAAAAACATAAGGTGTGCATTCAGGTAAAAGACAATGGAAGGGGTATCCCGGATGATAAGCAAAGTCAGATTTTTGAAAGATTTGGACAGGCAGATAATTCTCTCGCCAGGCAAGCCGAAGGGACAGGTATCGGGTTATACCTTGTTAAAATGCTTGTTGAGAAAATGGATGGAGAAATAACTCTAGAAAGTAAAGAAGGTGTGGGGAGCACTTTTTCAGTGTTATTACCTGCAAAAAGGGTCAAAGAGCCTGTCAAAAAACAAATGATAGATATCATGGTTGATGACAGGCTGATTAAGGCAACCGCTATTGAGTTTTCAGATGTTTATTGCTGATGCCCCAAGCTGTAAGCTTAAAAAGGAAGCTATAATAGCCACAAAAACCGATAGCACCAATCCGCCTTTAAACCAAGAGCATATGGCGGCGGCGCCCAAGCCTACAAATGTAACGAACTGCATACCACCAGAGGCCTCCATCATACCACGGGTAATAAGAACACTGAGGGCCGTATAGGGAATAAAAAGTAAAAACTTTTTAAAAAAGGGATGTAAAGGACGTTCTGTTATGATAAGAAGCGGTAATAATCTCGGAATATATGTAACCAGCATCATGCCTAAGATAAGGGGTAAATAACTTTTCATGCGGCCACCTCCAAAACTTCATCTTTTAAAACAAGAGCGCCTATTGCGGATGCAGTAATGATAACAGCTATAAGGCACCAGGAATCTGGGATCAGTTTTAAGTAAGAAACAGCAGCATATAAAATCCCACAAAACAAGGATAATATCAATAGTTGAGAGGACTTTTTGAGCGCAGGAACTAATAGTGCCATAAACATGGCATAAAGGCCTATACCTAAGCTGCTTTGGACGGAAACTGGCAGAATAGTGCCTACAAGATAACCAAAGACAGTACCTAAAACCCAAGAACTGTAGGAGATCCCATGCAAGGCCAGGAGAAAGGGTGCATTCAGGGTCTTATTTCCCAGGGAAGAAACAGAAAATGACTCATCGGTTATGCCAAAAGCAATAAAAAGGAGCCAATGCCTTTGAATAGCTTGAAGTCGTACAGATAAAGAGGCACTCATCATCAAATGCCGCAGATTAAGAAAAAAAGTGGCAAGAATAATATTGCCGAAGGTCATGCCGGCGTTAATAAGGTCAAGAGCCATGAACTGGCTGGCCCCTGCAAACACAACTAAAGAAAACAAGGAGCTATCTTGAAGTGAAATATTGGTATTTTTGGCAAG
>JARBTY010000056.1 GCA_029239935.1 Clostridia bacterium
GTTGAAAATGTAAAAGCTAGTACGTATTCTATCTCAAGACCATTACTTCTTGTAACAAAACCAGATGTTAAAGCAGAAGCTCAAGCAGCTATTGACTTTATTATAGGTGATGAAGGTCAAGCAATTATGGCTGAAAAATATATACCAGTTAAAAACTAATATTAAGATAGAGAGTTAGCTAAATATTAATTGAGGCAGTGATATAGAGATGGATAAATTGATGAAAAATATATTTTGGTTATGCGCAGCAATAATGATTATTGTGATAGCATTTATGGGAGCCTACATTGTCATTGGGGGTCTCCCCTTTTTCAGTCATACAAATATTGTAGACTTCTTATTTGGGAGAAAATGGAATCCTTCGGGAAATCTCTTTGGTATCTTTCCAATGCTTGTGACAAGTATTTATGGTACTATAGGGGCAACGTTTGTAGGTGTCATTGTTGGAGTCAGTACGGCAATCGTATTGGTAGAAGTGCTGCCTTCTAGAGTAGCAAAAGTATTTTCAGCCGCTATTGATCTTTTGGCAGGCATTCCTTCAGTTATTTATGGATTTTGGGGTTTATTAGTTATTGTTCCAATCATCAATAAATTCTGGGGTGGAAAGGGGGCTGGCAGCAGCTTGCTGGCAGCTATCATTATTCTTGCCATTATGATTTTACCAACTGTTATAAGGATGACAGAAGTAAGTTTAAGAGCCGTACCCAATGAATATAAAGAAGGAGCTTTGGGCGTAGGTGCTTCCAAGTTTCAGTATATTTTTAGAGTACAGCTGGGGGCCGCAAAATCAGGAATTATGGCAGGGATTGTATTAGGGATAGGAAGAGCGTTAGGGGAAACCATGGCGGTTATTTTGGTATCAGGTAATGCGGCTATTATTCCTAAAAGCTTAGTTGATCCAGTCAGGACTCTTACGGCCAATATTGCGATTGAAATGGGTTATGCATCAGGGGTACATCAACAAGCACTATTTGCAACCGGTATGGTTTTATTCGTGCTTATTATGCTTATAAACTTTCTCCTTACTCAGTTTATAAGAAATGCAGAAAGGAGAAATGGTAATGAAAGTAAAAGTTAAGGATCGGATAACTTTTGTAATGCTAATCGGGATTTCGCTGATTACTATTGGCATGCTGTTATGGATTTTAGGGTATATTTTTGTAAAAGGGTGGGGCAATATTGATATCATGAAACTTATCCCACCTATGATATCCACCCTTTATATGGTTGCGATAGGGCTTGGAATTGCTGCACCAATCGGTATAGGGGCAGCCATTTATCTGAATGAATATGCTAAGGCAGGAAGATTTGTGAGAGGAATCCGTTTTGCAACAGAAAGCCTTGCAGCAGTTCCTTCTATTTTATTTGGACTATTTGGCATGATGTTTTTCCTCACAGCACTAAAGCTAGGATTTTCAATTATATCAGGGGCACTTACGATATCGATGATGGTACTTCCGACAATGGTAAAAACAACAGAAGAAGCACTCAAAACAGTCCCTAATAGCTTTAGAGAAGGTTCGCTTGCCTTAGGAGCTTCCAAATTTGCAACAATCAGCAAAGTGGTATTACCTAATGCCATGCCGGGCATACTTACAGGCGTGGTACTTGGTACAGGAAGAATAGTGGGGGAAACAGCGGCTATTTACCTTACAGCAGGTACGATGTATAGACTGCCGGCAAGTCCACTGGAATCCGGCAGAACGTTAGCTGTACATTTATATCTGTTAGCCAAAGAAGGTATATCTTTTGCAGAAGCTTATGGAACAGCATTGGTGCTGTTATTTGTGATATTATTACTTAATATACTCACTTATTTTATTGGTGGAAAACTCAACAAAAGTAAAGGAAAATAATAAGGGGGAGACATGATGAAAAAGATAATCAGTATTAAGGACCTCTCATTCTATTACGGTGATTTTAAAGCACTTAAGGATGTTAATGTAGATGTGATAGAAAATGAAGTGTTAGCTTTTATAGGCCCATCAGGATGCGGCAAATCAACGCTTCTGAGAATCCTAAATAGAATGAGTGATTTGGCAGAAAATCCAAGAGTAGAAGGCTCTGTTACTTTTGAAGGACAAGAGATTTTCACAATGGATACAATAGAACTTAGGAAAAAGGTAGGCATGGTATTTCAAAAGCCCAACCCATTTCCAATGAGCATCTATGATAACATTTCTTATGGACCAAGGATGCAGGGAATCAAAAAGAAGGCAGAGTTAGATGAGATTGTAGAAGATAGTCTTAAAAAAGCAGCTATATGGGATGAAGTAAAAGATAAACTGAGAAAAAATGCAATCAGTGTATCAGGCGGACAGCAGCAAAGAATCTGTATTGCAAGATCTATTGCAATGAGACCACAGATTCTTTTAATGGATGAACCCACTTCTGCACTGGATCCTATTTCTACTTCAAAAATTGAAGACCTTATCAGCGAACTAAAAAAACAATATACCATTGTTATCGTAACACACAATATGCAACAAGCAGCCAGAATCTCAGACAGAACAGCCTTTTTCCTACTGGGAGAACTGATGGAAGTGGATAGTACACAGACAATCTTCAATTTACCTAAGCATAAAAAAACAGAAGATTATATTACGGGAAGATTTGGATGAGAAGGGAGAAACAAATATGACACCAAGAAGAGTGTATGAAGATAAGCTCCAAGAGCTTAATAAAAATATTTTAGAGATGGGACAAAAGGCAGAGGAATTTATTGATAATACCATACAGGCTATTATTAATCATGATGACGCCTTAGCAAAAATGATTATTGATCAAGATGATATTATTGATAACATGCAGATTGAAATTGAAAAAGAGTGTGCACTGCTGATAGCCCATCAACAGCCAGTTGCCAGTGACCTGCGTTTTGTTATATCGGTTGTAAAGATTGTGACAGATATAGAGAGAATAGCTGATCAATGCTGCGATATCTGTAAATATAGCATTCGTTTAAATGATGGTTCATGGAGCAGAGAAATTAATTATAAGAGGCATATTGAAAAGATGGCGCTGGCTGCAAAAGCTATGTTGTCTGAAGTGCTGAACGCTTTTATCTCTAAGGATATAGATACGATGAAAAAGATATATGAAGCAGATCAAAAGATTAATTCCATTTTTGATAAGATATGGAAAGAAATAACCGATGAAATGATTGACAACAAAGAGTTTATTAAAAACGGTGTGCATTATATCATGATCATCAAGTATTTAGAAAGAATAGGGGATCATATCACCAATATTGCAGAATGGCTTTTATATAGTAATACAGGAGAATACAAACTCCACAAGACAATAGAATAAAATGAGCATTTTTAAAAGAGGGTTTTGTCTGCTGGGTGAGCAGACAAAACCCTCTTTTTGGGTGGTGATAGAGAGGCATAGATTAGAGCAACAGAGCTAAAAGCTATAATTATGAACCATCTGGTCAAGAGATGATGCAACATGTTTGAGGCCTTCAGAGGTGGCTAGAACTTCTTGTAAATAAGAAACTTGGGCTTCCGCTGAGGATTTGACGATTTCAGTTGAGGCAGTGGTTTCCTGAGCGACGCTGTATACCCCATTAACTTCAGAGATAACACTATCTTTGGCATGTTCTATAGCAAGTAGTACAGTGCCTATTGTTTGGATAGAATCCTGTACAGAAGCAATAGAATCCTGAATGTCAGCAAATCGTTTTTCAGTTTCTTGAAGGACGGCACCAGTGGTATCTTGTGTATTTGCAAATGCATCAACATCAGCTATAAGCTGGTTGACAGATGAGATATTTTCTAAAATGATTTGTTCAATAGTTATGGCAAAGCTCGCAGATTGATCAGCGAGTTTCCTGACTTCATCAGCCACAACAGCAAATCCACGGCCTCCTTCACCAGCCCTGGCGGCTTCTATGGAAGCGTTAAAGGCCAAAAGATTAGTTTGTTTAGTAATGTTTTGCATAGTTGAGAGAATCAGCTTGATTTGATTAGACTTATCGCCTATTAAAGAAACACAATCTTTTAAGTCTGTAAGTTTGGTATGATTAAGTGCTATAGACTGCTTGAGGTCATTGACCATAGTGAGTCCATTCACTACGGCATGGGTAACGCCTTTAGATTCCTCATTCATTTTCATGTTGATAGTCTCAGCTTCCTCAAATTTTTGGTTTAATAAAGCTGAAGAAGTGACACTGTCTTTGATTTTGACCATTTGAGTTTGGGCACCGGCGGAGATGTTATGAACTAGAGTTAATGTTTCATCGCCATAAGCATTACATTTATTAATGATTTCCTGAACAACATGGGCATTTTCAACCAGCTCTTTAGAAGTATCCTGCATACCTGTCACGGAAAGTTTAAGACTATGGATCAGCTCGTTTGTAGCTTCAGCAATCTCAAAGATATCCCTAGCTTTTATTTTTTTTGTATCCACATGGGCGTTTAAATCGTTTGTTTTTATTTTTCTTAAGGCCAGTAGAATATATTTAATCGGTTTAAGAAAATGATAAGCATAAAAAAGACCTATTAAAATAGCCAGTACAAAAACAATCAAAGTTGTAGAGCACAGGAGCGATATTTTAGAGTATAAAGTATTGGTCAAATAAGAATCTTTTACATAACAGATAATATTAAAACCACTGCTTCGTTCACCTCTGTAAAAATGATAATAATCCTCTTCAAAATCAGCTGAAAAAACTTTTTCGCGGCCGTTGATAATATTGTGTCCCCCAGATAATAAAGCGACTTTGCCATTGATGTATTTTTCATTGGTAGAAGTAATAATCGTGCCATTATCTAGGTAAATCATAACATCAATATTTGGGTCAATACCCACCTTAGCCATGGAAGCCTTAAGTTGTTTCGAAAGCTGGTCCATACTGATATCCATATTAACAGCGCCGATAAATCTATTGGAGGTGTCCATAATAGGAGAAGAGATCGTAATAAGTAAGGTCTTGGTAATATCATCAATATAAGGAGAAGAAATCATCAGCTCCTGTTTTTTCTTGACAGTGTTATAAAGATAATTGCCGTTGATATCAGCTTTAGTAAATTTGGCAGCTTGGGTTTTGGAGTAGCCAATAGGTAAAGCAACATTTTCAAGTTTGGCATGGATGCCAGAGATAAACTCTTCGGAGTCAGCGGTATAGGCCAACTTTTGTGAAATTTCTCCCCGAAGGGATGCGGTATCCTTGAATTGTAAAAAGGCATTGTCCATACTTAAGACTTTCAAAATACTGGATTCGTTATCTAATGTATTTTTGAGTTCGTTCATGATCGTATCATTAAATTGAAGAGAAGACGTTTCAATATCTTTTTTTATACTTGTTTTAGAATCATAAATCATGGTTGAGAGCAAAATACTAATAGGAAGAACAGAAATAAGAAAAGTTAATATTACAATACGACTCATAAGAGCAAATTTCCTTGGGTGAAATTTTGGAAAAGTCCTAGTTTTAAATGCAGTCTTAAGCAGTGAAGGAAGTTTTATTTTGAGGTGTGATTTTAACGGTAAATGAACGTTAATCGGTTTTATCTTTAGGGACAGTTTGTTCATATTAACTCCTTTTAATGTAAATTTTGACATCTCTATAGTAATTGACTTATGTAAAATTTGGATTAAGTAAATGTTAAGTTAAGATTATACCTTAAAGCTATTTCAAAGTCGGGTAAAATATGTTAAAATCAAATAAAACAAACAAAAAACAACATAAAGCCAATAAGGGCTTAAAAATAACAAGACAGGAGGTGTACAATGTTAGCATTAGACAGACAAAAGCATATTATAGAAATGGTACAAAGAGAAAAATCAGTCAAAGTGATTGAGCTGAGTAGACTCTTTGAAGTCACAGAAGAGACGATACGAAGAGATCTAGAAAAGATAGAAAAACAAGGGGTATTAAAGAGGACTTATGGAGGGGCTATTTATACCCATTTTGCCTCAAAAGACATTGAAGATACACCATTTAGTATGCGTATCAAAGAAAATATAACCGGAAAGCAAAAAATTGCCATTAAAGTCTCGGAGATTCTTTGTGATGGTGAAGTCGTTATGTTGGATCCTAGTACCACATGTTTGGAAGTGGCAAAAAATATAGATAAAAACAAAAGACTTACAGTCATTACCAACTCCATCAGTATTTTATCTGAATTAAGCACACATGAAGAACTAAATGTTGTGTCAACGGGAGGGACGCTTAGAAAACGTTCACTTTCATTAATAGGACCTACTGCAAAAGATAATATTAAAAATTATTATGCGGATAAAGCGGTGATATCCTGTAAAGGCGTGGATCTTCAAAAAGGAGTTATGGATACCAATGAGCTGGAAGTAGAAATAAAAAAAGCGATGATTGGGTGTGCCAGAGAGATTATTTTAGCCATTGACAGTACTAAAATGCAGAAAATATCCATGCACAAACTGATGGAAGTCAGCAAAATAGACTATCTTGTAGTAGATAAGGAATTACCATTAGAGTGGCAGGTGTTTTGTAAGGAACATGCTATTAAACAAATAGTATGTGAGTAAATAATAATAAGACAAAAAATTTTTAAATGTATAAATTCATCTAAAAGGCTTATGGTATAAGAGTCTGCATAAATTTATACATTTATTTTATTTGATTTTTATGTTATGTCCAAAAAAAGCTATTGAATTAATAGGGTAATAATGATAAAATAAAGTCAAACAAAGATAAAACAACAAAAACTAACAAAAACAAAAATCAGGGAGGTAACATATGTTTGTTAATGAGTTCGAAATGAGAAAACTGATGTGTGAAATTGGTAAGCGTGTTTATAATAGAGGGATGGTAGCGGCAAATGACGGTAACTTTTCCTATAAAATAGGTCCAAATGAAATTCTCTGTACACCAACAGGAGTTAGTAAGGGCTTTATGACACCTAATATGATTTGTAAGATTGACTTAAAAGGTAATGTACTTCAATCAGACGGCATACACAAGCCTTCTTCAGAGATTAAAATGCATTTGCGTGTTTACGAATGCAGACAAGATGTCAATGCGGTTGTCCATGCACATCCAATGTATGCAACAGCCCATGCTATAGCAGGTATTCCTCTTGATAAACAAATTATGCCAGAAGCAACTATTTTCCTCGGAGAAGTGCCTATTGCGCCTTATGGTCTGCCATCAACTATGGAGATCCCTGATGCTATTGAGCCATTCTTTAATACCCATGATGCAGTATTGTTAGAAAGTCATGGCGCGTTATCATGGGGTATTGACCTTATGGCAGCTTACTTCAAGATGGAAAGCTTAGAATTTTATGCAGAATTGTCTTACAGAGCTCAGATGTTAGGTGGCGCAAAAGAGATTCCAGCTCACGAAGTAAGACGTTTGCTTGATTTAAGAAAAGCTTTTAACGTACCAGGAAAACACCCTTGTATCGAAAAAGAAGGGGTTTGCATCAAAGATGAAGGGGCGCCATGCACCCATGATGATAACTGCAAAAATAGAGTATGCAACTGTGACAGTAAAACAGCAAAAGCAGAGAAACCAGCAGACAACAAAGGACAAGCAGAGCTTATAGCCCGTATTACACAAGAAGTCTTAGCACAATTAAAAAAATAAGATAGGGGTGGGAGACAGTGAAACGTTCTAAAAGGATGGAAGTACTAGACAGTCGCCCTGTTAATAAAGATGGTTTTATAAGTGAATGGCCGGAAAAAGGTTTTGTGGCCATGTTAAGTCCGTATGATCCTTCTCCCTCCATAAAGATTGAGAACGATAAAGTGGTAGAAATGGATGGCAAGCAAAGGCGAGATTTTGATTTTATGGATTATTTCATTGCAGATCACTATATCCATACCAAGATTGCACCTAAGAGCATGGAGATACCTACATTAGAGATTGCAAGAATGCTGGTAGACATCCATGTTTCAAGAGAAGAAATCATAGACATTGCAAAGGGCTTTACACCCGCAAAACTCACCAGGGTGATGAATCATCTCAATGTAGTGGAGATGATGATGGCCATGCAGAAGATGAGAGCCAGAAAGCATCCTGCAAATCAAGCACATATTACAAATGCGAAGGATAACCCAATACTTATAGCAGCAGATGCTGCTGAAGGAGCACTTAGAGGGTTTAGAGAAGAAGAAACAACAGTAGGTATAGCAAGGTATGCACCTTTTACAGCCATTGGTCTTTTAGTAGGTTCCCAGATAGGGGCAAGAGGTGTACTCACACAATGTGCAGTTGAAGAAGCAGTTGAACTTGAACTGGGCATGAGAGGACTTACGACTTACGCAGAGACGATATCTGTTTATGGTACAGAAAAGGTATTTATAGACGGAGATGATACGCCTTATTCCAAGACTTTCTTAGCTTCGGCCTATGCCTCAAGAGGACTCAAAATGAGATATACTTCCGGTACAGGTTCAGAAGTACTTATGGGTAATGCAGAAAAGAAATCAATGCTTTATTTAGAAACAAGATGTCTGATGGTCACAAAGGGCGGCGGTGTACAGGGCATACAAAATGGATCAGTAAGCTGCGTTGGCATAACCACTTCGGTACCGTCAGGGGTAAGAGCTATTTTGGCAGAAAACCTTATAGCAGCTATCCTAGACCTTGAAGTAGCGTCGAGTAATGACCAGACCTTTTCCCATTCAGATATAAGGCGGACAGCAAGAATGCTTATGCAGATGCTGCCGGGAACAGACTTTATTTTTTCAGGTTATAGCGGCACGCCAAATGAAGATAATATGTTTGCGGGTTCCAATTTTGATGCAGAGGATTTTGATGATTATAACGTACTCCAAAGAGATTTGAAAGTAGATGGCGGTCTTAGACCTGTAAAAGAAGAAGAGGTTATTAAAGTTAGAAACAAAGCAGCCAGGGCGATGCAGGCTATTTTTAAGGAATTAGATTTTCCGGAAGTGACAGATGAAGAAGTTGAAGCCATTACGTATGCCCATTCCAGCAAAGATGCTATAGACAGAGATGTTGTTAAGGACCTGGTTGCAATTGATGAAATGATGAAAGAAAACATTACAGGCATCGATATTATTAAAGCACTGCAAAAATCAGGATTTGAAGATGTGGCACAAAGCCTGCTTGAAATGTTAAAGCAAAGGATGACAGGGGATTACCTGCATACATCGGCTATTTTAGATACGGATTTTAAAGTTCAAAGTGCAATTAATTTTAAAAATGATTATAAAGGACCTGGTACAGGTTATATGATGAGTAGTGAACGCTGGGATGAGATAAAGGATATACCACATATTATCTCACCGGAAAACTTGTAGGAGGTGACGTTAATATGGAAGAAAAGCTTATAGCGGATATTGTTAAACAGATACTTTTAAATGCCCAACAGCCAAAAGCTCCTAATAACCAAACTCCTTCAAGCAGCAACTATCAAGACCCTAAAGAGGTAGGTATTGGTATAGGTGCAGCATATGGTGTAAAAATTCATCAAACCATCAATGGACTCCCGGTCAATCAGGTTTTAAAAGAAATCATGGCAGGGATAGAAGAAGAAGGCATGACGCCCAAAGTGTATAGAATCATGAGGACATCAGATGTTTCTTTTATGGGAAATGATGTGGCCAAGCTAGTAGGATCAGGGATTGGTATAGGGCTTCAGTCCAAAGGGACTGCTGTCATCCACCAAAAAGACCTGTATCCGCTGACCAACTTAGAGTTATTTCCGCAAGCCCCTCTGTTAACTTTAGAGACCTATAGAAAAATAGGTAAAAATGCTGCGAAATATGCCAAAGGTGAACAGGTTATGCCTATACCGATACAAAATGACCCGATGTGCAGACCGAAATATCAGGTTAAAGCAGCGCTTATGCATACCATAGAAACAGAGCTGGTAGTAGATAGAGGAGAACCGGTGCTGGTAACTACCCATGTGTGAGGAAGGTGAGAGAGTTGGATTTATACCCATTAATAGAAAAGTATCCTGAGCTTATAAGCAGTAAAACAGGTAAAAAGCTGGAAGATATAACGATGGAAAATATCATGAATGGCAGTATTGATATTCAGGATATTTGCATCTCAAGAAGTACACTTATGCTTCAGGCAAAGGTAGCGCTTGAGGATGGCAAAACACAGCTTGCAGAGAACTTTGTCAGAGCAGCAGAGCTTATCGCAGTTCCAGATGATGAAATACTTAAAATCTATAATCATCTAAGGCCTTACAGATCAACAGAAAAAGAACTGGTGGCCATTGCAGACAAGTTTGAAAAAGAATATGATGCACCCATCTGTGCAAACTTTATAAGGGAGACCTTAGAGGTGCACAAAAAAAGAGATATCCTTCGTAAAGAGTAGGTGAATGCCTTTGAAAAAAATAGTAGCAGGTATTGATATCGGTAATTCAACTACAGAGGTATGTATCGCTGAGCTAGATAACAAAAAAGATATCACCTTTAAAAGCAGCAGCAGCGTTTTGACAACAGGAACAAAAGGAACACTTGAAAATATAAGAGGCATTAAAGAAGCACTGAATAGAGCTTTAGAGAAGACAGACCTTACCTTATTAGAGATAGACAGACTTTACCTCAATGAGGCGGCACCCGTTATAGGCGACACAGCGATGGAAACAATTACTGAAACGATTATTACGGATTCAACAATGATAGGACATGACCCAAGCACCCCTAGCGGAGATGGACTTGGTATTGGACAAACGATACTGATTACTGAATTAGCTAAAGCTCAAAAGGGAAAACCCTATATCGTTATCATTCCCAAGGAAGTAGCCTATGAAAAGGCGGCACAGCTGATGAATGAGTCAGATCAGCAGATAACAGGTGCTATTGTACAAAATGATGAAGCCGTATTGATACAAAACAGGATAAACGCTTTCATACCGATCATAGATGAGGTGAAGTATATCGAACGCATACCCCTATCTATGTCAGCCGCCATAGAGGTGGCAACAGCAGGAAGAACAGTACAAAGCTTATCAAATCCTTACAGCATTGCAAATATCTTTAAACTTACCCACGAAGAAACAAGACACATCATTCCGATTGCAAAAAGTCTTATAGGTAATAGATCAGCGGTGGTTGTCAAAACTCCTAAAGGAGAAGTTAAAGAAAAGATACTGCCGGCAGGCAAGGTAACGCTTATCGGTGAAGAGGCAGCGACCACGGTCAATATTGACCTAGGCGCTGCAAAAATAATGGAAGCTGTCTCAGGTATGGCCCAAATCGTAAATATTGAAGGGGACGCTGGAAGCAATGTCGGGAATATGATAAAGCGGATGAAGCAGGATCTGTACGCTTTATCAAACAGTCTAGAAAATATCAGCATAAAAGATTTATTGGCAGTAGATGTGCTGGTGCCCGTTGATGTAAAAGGGGCATTAGCCAATGAGGTTTCATTAGAAAAAGCAGTAGCAATAGCTGCAATGGTCAAAACCGACAAACTTCCCATGCAGCTTTTAGCAAGTCAGATTCAAAGTGAACTAGGTATTCAGACCGAAGTGGCCGGAGTTGAAGCGGTCATGGCAAGTCTAGGGGCACTGACAACAAGAGGAAGTGCTCTGCCTATTGCAATATTAGATCTTGGCGGCGGTTCTACGGATGCGGCAATAGTGCATGAGGATGGCAGTGCAAAAGCCGTACATCTTGCAGGGGCTGGGAATTTTATTACAATGCTTATCAATGTTCAGTTAGGGCTTAACAATTTATCCTTATCAGAAGACATTAAAAAGTATCCCTTAGCTAAAGTTGAAAGCTTATTTTATATCAGGCTTGAGACAGGGGAGGTTCAGTTTTTTAATGAACCCCTTAGTCCTAGAGTATTTGGAAAAGTAGTGGTATGCAAAGGCAATGAGCTTATTCCAATCGAAACAAGGCACAACTTAGAAAAGATAGCGCTTACTAGAAAAACCGCTAAAAAAGATGTTTTCGTACAAAATGCTATAAGAGCCCTTACCGCAGTTGCAAAAGACAATCAAATCCGAAATATTGCTAATGTTGTTTTAGTAGGAGGCAGTGCACTGGATTTTGAAATACCCCATATGATTCTTGAAGAGCTTTCACATGATAAAATTATTGTGGGAAAAGGGGAAATCAGAGGAACAGAAGGACCTAGAAATGCAGTGGCAACAGGACTTGTATTATCAAAGGTAGGCAAACTATGATAAGACCTGAAATTATCATAAAGGCTTATAATCCTGATGGGGTGGTGCTAAAGGAAGTCTTGGCAGGGATAGAAGAAGAGGGCGTCTTATACAAGGTGATTCATGAGGAGTCATCAGATTCAGCAGCAAGTTTAGGGCAGATAGCTTCTGAGATGTCTCAGATAGAAGTCGGCATAGGCATTCACCAAAATGAGACCACGCTTTACACCAAAAAGATAAAAAATGCACCACTATTCACAACAACGCTGTATTATCGCCAGTTAGGACAAAATGCAGCCAGGTATGTCAAAGGTAATCCACTTATTGAGATATAAGGAGGAGAGAAATGAAGATATATACCAAAACAGGAGATGATGGCATTACAGGACTTTATGAAGGGGAGAGGGTCTCCAAAGCACATCCTATAATAGAAGCGCTAGGAAGTATGGATGAACTCACTAGTCAGATAGGCACTGTAAGGGCAGCACTTCAGAAAGGCCCCATAGCCAGAGAATTAGAAACCATTCAAAAAACACTTATTTTAGTCATGGGTGAATCGGCTTCAAACACTGGTGGGATTTGGAAAACTAAGCAAGCAGATATAGCTTCGTTAGAGAAGCACATTGACTTGTATCAAACAAGAGCAGATCAGTTCACAAAGTTTATCCTTCCAGGAGATAACCCACTGTCTGTAAAGGTTGACATAGCAAGGACAGCCGCAAGAAGAGCTGAAAGAGCCTTAGCGGGATGTGAAGGATTAGAAAGAGAAATAGGACAATATATCAATAGGTTAGCTGACTATTTATATGTATTAGCGAGGTATATAGATAAAGTGTTTGAAGAGACAATTAAACATAAAAAGCAACAGGACGGCGTATCATTAGACTTAGAAATGGCCAATCAAATCATTGAAAAAGTAAAAGGATATGCAGCTTATAAAGGCATTCAGGTAGTGATAGCGGTTGTAACAAAAGAAGGTCATCCTATCAGTGTTCAGGCCATGGATGATGCATTTATAGTCAGTTATGAACTGGCGATAAAAAAAGCTTTTACGGCTGCAGCTTTAAAAATGCCCACCCATGAACTGGCAAAACTAACGACGAAAGGTGCTGGTTTTGAAGGGCTGGAAGGGATGTTGGATGTGAAGATTATTACACTGGGCGGCGGTTATCCTATCAAAGTTAATGGGATGGTGATAGGTGCAGTTGGTGTAAGTGGAGGCTCGGCAGCAGAGGATATAGATTTTGCAAGATATGGAGCTGACTTTTCAGAAGGAGAGTGAAAAAATGAATGAAGCAGATTTAAAAAAAGTAGTTGAAGAAGTTGTGCGTAAAATGACAGCAGCTTCAAGTCCAGCGCCCAAGACAATGCCAGCAGCAGGGTTAGGTCAAGGGGTATTTGAAGATATCAACGAAGCCATAGAAGCAGCAAAAGAGGCGCAGGTGGAACTTCATAAGATGCCGCTGGAATTCAGAGAAAAGATTATTGACCGTATTAGAGAAAAAATCATGGAAAATAAAGAAATACTTGCTCAAATGGCTGTTCATGAAACAGGGATGGGTAAGATTGGTCATAAAATCCTAAAGCATGAACTGGTAGCTAAAAAGACACCCGGAACAGAATGTATTCAAATCACTGCATGGAGCGGGGATCAAGGACTGACAGTTGTAGAAAGAGGCCCATTTGGAGTGGTTGGAGCGATCACGCCATCTACTAATCCCTCAGAAACAGTTTTTTGTAATGCCATAGGCATGATTGCAGCAGGAAACACAGTGGTATTTAATTCACATCCTAACGCAGCCAAAACCTCTAACTTTGCAGTACAGCTTGTCAATGAGGCAGCCAAAGAAGCAGGCAATATCACAAATCTTGCAACAACAGTATTCAAACCAACAGCAGAGTCAGGGAATACTTTATTTAAACATCCGGAGATTCAGTTATTGGTAGCCACCGGAGGACCAGGAGTTGTTAAAGCCATTCTTCAAAGCGGCAAAAGAGGTATAGCGGCAGGGGCTGGTAATCCGCCGGTTCTGGTAGATGAAACAGCTAATATCAGAAAAGCAGCCGAAGATATTATTAATGGGGCAACCTTTGATAACAATCTTCCTTGTATAGCAGAAAAAGAAGTGCTTGTTGTTAATGAAGTAGCAGATGAGCTTATTCATTATATGGTCAATGAAAATGACTGTTACATGCTGCAAGGTGAGCAAATTGAAAAATTAG
>JARBTY010000057.1 GCA_029239935.1 Clostridia bacterium
CCACAGATGAGTTATAACGAAGTCTTTCAGATGGCCGACAGCGGCGCAAAGGTGATTCATCCACGAGCTGTTGAATATGCTATGAATGGTAATATCCCACTGGTTATAAAAAATACTTTTACAGATGAACCAGGTACTTATATTATTCAAAAACAAAAGCAAATGTCAGATAAATCCTCTAACCATATTATTACAAGTATCGCTCATAAAAACGACCGAGTGCAATTTACGATACAAAATCATGGGGAATGTGATAAAAACTTATTAGATGATATTGCTAAAGAAAATATCAGCATTGATCTTATCAACATTTTTCCGTATTATAAAGTATTTACTATTGATAAGGCTTACCAATCCCAGTTAGAACAGTTGCTTAGACTTAATCAGCATGCTTATAGTTTAATTGGTAATTGTTCTAAGGTGACGGTTATTGGGGAGAGGATGACAGGGGTGCCAGGTGTAATGGCCAGAATAGTCAAAGCTTGCCAGCAAGCTCATATTGAAATTCTTCAAACCGCAGATTCTTTGACAACTATTGCTTGTCTTATTAGAGAAACAGATGTTGCACAGGCTATTACACTACTTCATGAAGAGTTTAATCTCTAATTTTTTTATATGAATTTTTTAGTGTTTATTTGAAACCTTTTTCCTTCATAAATGAGGTATGAATATGTGTTTTTTTTTGCATACTAACATAAACAACTTATGGAAGGAAATGATTATGCCTAAGAAAAAAGAATCCTTAAATAAAAAAGATGCTTCAAGCAAAAAAGAAAATAAACATGAAGAAACCCAGGAAGAAGTGACTTCGAGCGACACTGCCGAAAACATCAAGGAGTTTGGACAGCTGCCACCGAGTCCAAGCGAGACAGAAAGTCCCATTCATTGTCTGACCATTATAGGCCAAGTGGAGGGGCACGTCAGTCTTCCACCACAAAATAAAACAACCAAATACGAACATATTATTCCACAAATTGTAGGGCTTTGTGATAATCCTAAAATAAAGGGAATCCTTGTGATTCTTAATACTGTTGGCGGAGATGTAGAGGCGGGGCTTGCGGTTGCTGAGCTTATTGCCTCCATTAATAAACCCGTGGTCTCATTAGTATTAGGCGGAGCCCATTCAATTGGTGTGCCTATTGCGGTCTCAAGCAACTATTCTTTTATTACTCCTACAGCCACTATGACTATTCATCCAGTAAGAATGAACGGTACAATCATAGGGGTACAACAAACTTTTGAATTTTTTGATCAAATGCAAGAAAGAATTGTAGCTTTTGTCTCTAAAAATTCTCATATATCGGAAGCACGCTTTAGGGAGTTAATGTTAGATGTAGGTAAGCTTGCCAGAGATGTCGGCAGTATATTGGTTGGAAAAGAAGCTGTTGAAGAGAAGATTATAGATGAGGTGGGGGGATTAAGCCAGGCCATGGATAAACTACATGAACTTATTGAGCTTAAAGAAGGTGATCAGACATGATGTATTATTCAGTAGCGCCTATTTATGGCTTAGAAGAACCTATAGATTATGTAGAACTTGATTATAGTGGATGTTCTGTGTTAGCATGTAAGACGGGTGAAGGATATATTTTAGAAAGAATTTATTCAACTGATCCTAAAGATTATTTAAGAGAAGATTTAAAACCGGGTAAATTACTGGAAAATAATCTTATCAAACAAATTATAAAATGATATAATAATAGATGTATGCATAAGTATACGTCTATTATATTTTCTAGTTTTACAACGTCGATATATAAAGGGGTAATTTACAGATGAATAAAAAGACAAAAAAAAGTAAACCATCCTCCACTAAGACACCTGCCAAAAAGATTTTACCTTCTCCTGTATCAAAAGAAATCATAGGTATATGCATGATAGGACTAAGCTTATTAGTACTTGTAGGCCTATTTACAGAAAAATCTGGGTTGATAGGACAGGGGATGCGCTATATCTTTGTGGGTGCATTGGGTATTGGAGGATATGCTTTGCCCCTAGCAGCCGGGGGCCTAGGAATATTCTATATACAAGGCAACTCTCAAAAAGCCTTCAAATTGATGGGCAACATAAGTGCACTTGTTGCATTATTAATGACCTTATTTCATGTCATTTCCTTTGGTGAAGACACCTCTATAGCACTTTTGAGTATGGCATATATTAACCTTGGGTCTTGGCTTAATGGTGGACTTATAGGTGCAAGTATTGCTTATTTGCTTTTAAAATTAATAGGTCTTTATGGTACTTATATTTTTTTGTTTTTTTTGTTAGGTGTATGGCTATTGATGACGACACATTTTCCAGTATTTTCATGGCTTAATGAAAAAATATTTGATTATATTAAACTGAAAAGAGCTGAGTATCAGTCCAAAAAGCAACTTCTACGTAAAACCAAGGGTGCTAAAGCCACTAGGGGTCAATCTGAACCTAAACCTACTAGCGAACCTAAACCGATATCTCAATCTGAAAGAATGGTACAAGTCCCGGTTTATGATTCTAAGCAATACGCTGAAACAGCTGAGATAGCTGCTACAAGCGAAGAACTCTTGTATGCTGATGCTGAACAAAACAACAGGGAATGTATCAGTCCAGTCATCGTAACAGATGAAGATTTAGAGAAGGTGCAGGTATCTTCTGTTTCTGAGTTATTTAAAGAATACACCTATCCATCTGTTGACTTATTAAATAAAGGGCAGGTTGTATCTCATAAAGATGCTTCAATAAAATCTTTGAGCAATGCCAAAAAGTTAGAAGAAACGTTAGCAAGTTTTGGTGTTGAGGCAAAAGTACTTCAAATACATAGAGGACCATCCGTAACACGATACGAACTTCAGCCTAAACAAGGCGTGAAAGTCAGTAAAATTGTTAATTTGGCTGATGATATTGCACTTAATCTAGCGGCTCCCAATATTAGAATAGAAGCACCTATCCCTGGGAAAGCGGCTGTAGGAATAGAAATTGCCAATGATACCAGTGAAATGGTTTATTTAAGAGATGTCATTGATTCAGACCGTTTCTTAGCTTTTCCATCCCGCTTAGCATTTGCATTAGGTAAAGATATTACAGGTAAACCGATTATAGCCGATATTGCTAAGATGCCTCATGTCCTCATAGCTGGGGCAACTGGCTCCGGTAAAAGCGTATGTATTAACACACTTATTGCAAGTATTCTTTATAAAGCAAAACCTCATGAAGTAAAACTGATTATGATAGATCCTAAAGTGGTGGAACTTAATGTTTATAATGGTATCCCTCATCTGCTTATTCCAGTAGTGACTGATCCTAAGAAAGCTGCCGGAGCTCTTTGGTGGGCTGTTAACGAAATGACTAAAAGGTATAACCAGTTTGCTGAAAATAATGTAAGAGATATGAAAGGCTACAATGATAAAATGACAGATGAAGCTTCTCGGCTTCCGCAGATTGTCATTATCATTGATGAATTAGCAGATTTGATGATGACAGCTGCTAAAGAAGTTGAAGATGCCATATGCCGTCTGGCTCAAATGGCCAGAGCTGCAGGTATCCATTTAGTCATTGCAACTCAAAGGCCTTCTGTAGACGTTATAACAGGTGTTATTAAGGCCAATATTCCCTCCCGATTAGCTTTTGCTGTATCCTCAGGTATTGATTCAAGAACCATATTGGACACTAATGGTGCTGAGAAGTTATTAGGTAAAGGAGACATGTTGTTTTCGCCTATCGGAGAATCTAAACCTATACGTATTCAAGGGGCTTTTATATCTGATAAAGAAGTCGAAAGTATTGTGGCTGCTATTAAAACAGAAGAGGTTACTTATGAAGAATCCGTTTTACAAACCCTAGAAAACTCTTCAGTACAAATAGAAACAGAAGGTGAGGAAGATGAACTTGTAGAAAAAGCTATCGCTTTTTCTGTTGATAAAGAAAAACTTTCTATCTCAATGCTTCAAAGATATTTTAGAATAGGCTTTAATAGAGCAGCACGGCTTATGGATACCCTTGAAAGCAGGGGAGTTGTAGGTCCTGATGAAGGCAGTAAGCCAAGAAAAGTTTTATAAAATACATTAATTAAGGAGAGACACATCCATGAAAACTGATATCCAGATTGCTCAAGAGGCAACTCTTAAACCTATTACAGAAGTAGCCAGCTTATTAGATATTGACAGTGATACATTAGAACAATATGGTAAGTATAAAGCCAAACTTTCTTATGATTTACTGGAGACATTAAAAGAAAAGAAAAAGGGCAAACTTGTCCTAGTCACTGCAACCAATCCTACCCCAGCTGGGGAAGGTAAAACGACCATAACAGTAGGGCTTGGACAGGCCCTATGTCAAATAGGTCAAAAAGCTATTATTGCTTTAAGAGAACCTTCTCTTGGCCCATGTATGGGAATTAAAGGGGGTGCTGCTGGGGGCGGGTATGCTCAAGTTGTGCCAATGGAAGATATTAATCTGCACTTTACAGGAGATATTCATGCGATTGGGGCTGCCAACAATCTATTGGCCTCTATGATTGATAACCATATTCATCATGGAAACAGTCTGAGGATTGATTTAAGAACGATTACATGGAAAAGATGTGTAGACCTTAACGACAGAGCCTTAAGGGATATTGTAGTAGGTCTCGGTGGGCCTATTAATGGGATGCCAAGACAAGATGGGTTCATGATTACTGTTGCTTCAGAAATTATGGCGATTTTGTGTCTAGCAAATGATATTGTAGATTTAAAAGAAAAGATAGCTGGTATTATTATTGGGTATAATGATGCCGGAGAGCCTGTTACTGCAAGGGATTTAAACGCTCATGGGGCTATGACTGCACTTCTAAAAGATGCTATCAAGCCGAATCTTGTCCAGACTTTAGAAAATACACCCGTTATCATGCACGGAGGACCTTTTGCAAATATTGCTCATGGGTGCAACAGCATTATTGCTACTAAATTAGCCCTAAAGTTAGGAGACATCGTAGTCACAGAGGCGGGATTTGGTGCAGACTTAGGAGCAGAAAAATTCTTAGATATTAAATGCCGAAAAGCTGGTCTCTCTCCTGATGCGGTAGTACTTGTAACAACAATCAGAGCCCTTAAGTATAATGGTGGCGTACTTAAGGAAGACTTAAAACAAGAAAATATTGAAGCTTTAAAACAAGGTTTTACTAACCTAGAGAAGCATATAGAAAACCTTCAAAAATACGGGGTACCTGTTATTGTTACACTTAATGCATTCGTTACAGATACTGATGAAGAAATGGCTTTCGTTAAAGGTGCCTGTGAGGAAAAAGGCTGTGATTTTGCTGCTGCTCATGTATGGGAAAAAGGCGGGGCTGGCGGAGTGGACCTTGCTCATAAGCTGATAGATGTATTAGAACATAAAACCAGTGATTTTAAGCTACTCTATAAAGATGAGTTGTCTATTGAAGATAAGATTACTACCATAGCTAAAGAGATTTATGGTGCTAAAGAAGTGGCCATAGAGCCTAAAGCCCAAAAAGAAATAGATAGAATAACGAAACTTGGTTTTGCTCATTTACCGGTATGCATGGCAAAAAATCAATATTCCTTTTCAGATGATCCAAAAGCTTTAGGTAGGCCTGAAGGCTTTACAACAACGATACGAGAAATTAGACTATCCGCAGGGGCAGGGTTTGTGGTTGCGATTACAGGTAATGTCATGACGATGCCCGGTCTTCCTAAAAAACCAGCAGCAGAGCTTATAGATGTGGATAAAGACGGTATTGTTCACGGTTTATTTTAATGATTAAGAAGGGGGATTTAAAATGCGTGCAGAACTTATAGATGGTAAATTAATAGCGGCTTCTATCAAAGATGAATTAAAAGAAAAAGTGATAGACTTAATGGCTAAAGGGATTACCCCAGGTCTAGCGGTTATCCTTGTCGGAGATAATCCAGCTTCACAAGTCTATGTCAATAATAAGAAAAAGGCCTGCGAATATATAGGTATTAAATCGTTTGCCTATGAACTGCCGGCAGAAACCAAAGAAGCAGAGCTTTTAGAACTTATAGAAACCTTAAATAACGATAGGACAATTCATGGGATTTTAGTACAGCTTCCACTGCCCAAACATATGGATGAACAAAAAATTATTTTAAAGATAGATCCAGCTAAGGATGTTGATGGATTTCATCCCCAAAATGTTGGTGCCCTGAGCATTGGTCTTGAGGGTTTTGTATCTTGTACACCAGCAGGTGTTATACAATTATTAAAAAGAAGTCATATTGATATAGCAGGTAAACATTGTGTGGTAGTGGGCCGCAGCAATATCGTCGGCAAACCTGTCAGCATGCTCCTCCTAAGAGAACATGCGACAGTTACTATCTGTCATTCAAGGACAAAAGACTTAGAGGCTGTACTTAAACAGGCAGATATCATTGTAGCAGCAGTGGGTATTCCAAAATTTATTTGCAATACAATGTTAAAAGAGGATGCTGTTGTAATAGATGTAGGTATAAACAGGGACGAAACAGGAAAGTTATGCGGAGATGTGGATTTTGAATCTTGCGCTCTTAAAGCAAGTTATATAACGCCTGTCCCCGGCGGAGTGGGACCAATGACAATTGCTATGCTCATGTATAACTGTGTGCTGGCAGCTACAAATCAAGGAGGAATCATATATTGAGTTATTTAGTTGCGTTTGTATCACTTGGGTGTGATAAGAATTTGGTAGACAGCGAGAATATGCTAGGCATTCTTCATCAAGGTGGATATACCTTGACTGGGGATGAAGCTTTAGCAGATGTCTTAGTTGTAAATACCTGCTGTTTTATTGAAGATGCTAAAAAAGAAAGTATCGAAAATATTCTGGAGGTTGCAAAGTATAAAGAAGAAGGGAACTGTAAAGCGCTTATCGTAACAGGCTGTATGGCGGAACGTTATAAACAGGAAATATTAGATGAAATTCCTGAAGTAGACGCTTTAGTTGGTACCACTTCATACGATAAAATCGTAGAAGTAGCTGACAATATCTTAAATGGAAAAGGCATTAGAACGCAGCACTTTGAGACCATTGATAAAGAAATAATGGAAGACATGCCTAGGATTTTAACGACTGCAGGCTATTTTGCCTATGTTAAAATTGCTGAAGGATGTGACAATCACTGTACCTATTGTATTATTCCTAAACTAAGAGGTAAATATAGAAGCCGCAGTATAGAAAGTATAAAAAAAGAGGTTCAAGGTTTAGCAAAGGATGGGGTATCAGAAATTATTCTTGTTGCCCAAGATACCACTAGATATGGCTCTGATCTTTCAGATGCCTCTCTCGCTTTACTTATTAGAGAGTTGTCTCATATACAAGGTATTGAATGGATTAGAATATTGTATTGCTATCCAGAAGGTATTACCGATGAACTCATACAAGAAATCAAAACAAATCCTAAAGTATGTAAATACTTAGATATGCCTATACAGCATGCATCGAATGCTGTTCTAAAACGTATGGCGCGAAAAAGTTCTCTTGAATATCTCAAAGAACTTTTAACTAAGCTTCGAAAAGAAATCCCAGAAATTGCAATTAGGACAACTCTGATTGTAGGTTTCCCAGGTGAGACCCCAGAGGATTTTGATATTCTTTGTGATTTTGTGCAGGAAATACAGTTTGATAGATTAGGCGTGTTTACTTATTCACAAGAGGAGGACACACCAGCTGCTGCTTTTGAAAATCAAATTGATGAAACAGTTAAGCAAAAAAGAAAAGAAGTACTAATGGATCTTCAGCACAGTATCTCAGAAAAGCTTACCCGTAAAAAAATTGGGAAAACGATGGAAGTTGTTATTGAAGGCAGATTAACAGAAGAAAATGTTTACATTGGCCGTACGTATCAGGATGCACCAGACATCGATGGACAAGTTTTTATTGATTACGATGGGCAGCTCTTATCGGGAGATCTTGTAAACGTTCATATCATTGATGCCAATGACTATGACTTGATTGGAGAGATTGTAGATGAATATAGCGAATAAATTAACGCTGCTTAGAATCATTTTAGTCTTTGTCTTTATGGGAGTTATCTGGGCGCCTATTTTCCCACTAGAACTCTCACTTTGGATAGCATTAGCTCTGTTCATTGTAGCAAGTTTTACGGATTTTTTAGATGGCTATCTAGCAAGAAAACTAGATTTAGTAACTAATTTAGGTAAATTTATGGATCCGTTAGCTGATAAAATGTTGGTTGCTGCCGCTATGATTGCTATAGTGGACAAAGGGCCTTTGCTTCCAGCAGGATTATTACCTGCTTGGATTGTAGTGCTTATTTTACTTAGGGAATTTATGGTGTCAGGTATTCGTTTGGTTGCTGCTGCTGAAAACAAGGTCATAGCTGCCAATTATTTAGGAAAAGTAAAAACAGTACTGCAAATGTTGATGATTATTGTCTATTTAATACCTATTGATTCTGCGGTCATTAGACTCTCAAGTATTTCATTAGCCTACTTGGCACTTTTGTTGACGGTTATTTCTGGAGTTGAGTATGTATGGCAAAATAGACATATCTTAAAAAATGCTTAAAGTAACATATCGTTTATACACGATATAGTATTGTTAAAAATAAACGTGCACAAAAGCCCAAGAGCTCAAAACTCTTGCTTTTGTGCACCATTTTTATGACTATTCTGATAAAAAATCCAATGGGTCTCTGTAAATAACAATAGCCGGAGTTGAATAAATGTGTTTAAAGGCACAGTCGAATATGGCATAAATATCGGCATGGGACAACTTTTTGCCGTGGTTAGTATAGGTATAGGTTATTTGATCAATAATATTTTTATTATAAAGATCTTCTAAGGTATTAAAATTGTCTTCTAGCATATAGGATAATATTTTACATAGTTCTTCAGCTGTGATATTTTTGCTTAATTGATGGATATATTTTTTACAGCTTTGAGGAATCACATAGGCAGAATGCGAAGCAAATAATGAGAGCGTAACATTAACTGTTTTTTTAGTATTTTCGGTGTTCTCTATTTCATGACTGGCATATCCTGTGCCAAAATAACCTTTAGAACGCAAATCACGAATATAAGGATAATACCATTTTAAAGAATCAATATCGCTTGGCATAGGTATTTTCGAAAAGCCATTAAAATGGTTCAGATATTCATAAAAACTAGCTAATTTTTTTGGATCTTCATTAAATTCTTGAATTGAAATTTGATTTTTGAGACTATAGTCCATTGCAACTACAGCATTTTCTGCCATGGACATAAGCACAGGCACGGTACGTGCGCTGCCATGGGCAATAATATCAAAACTTGAACTTCTCCCAATAACCAATAAATTTTTTATCCCTTTTGGAAGCATGCAGCCTAAAGGAATACTGTACAAACATTTTCCGCATAAAGCATTGCCATACTCGCCTTTTCGAGTAGCTTGCAGATCTATAGGATAACTGCCATAAGCAATGGTATTTGGGTAGTCAGCGTGCTCAAAAACAGCACAGCCATCCAGCGTATCTTCCCCCACTATACGTACGCCTTCGCGGATGTATAACTTATCAGCAACTTTTCCCAATACAGCGTTTTCAAATCCTGGGCAATTTTTGGCGAGATAGCTCATAATGAATGGCAGCTCATTTTTTGCTAAACTATGGGCGGCTTTTAAGGTTTCTTTTTGGGTAGCATCTACATCAAAAATAAGGAAGGCATTAATGATGATACTTCCATCATTTTGTCTGGATAAATTGAGACCTCTCATTTGCAGCTTTTCATGAGTGGTGGGACATTGATACATATTACTAAATCCCCAAGCAGCATTTCTTTTATAACCTGAATGGGGGTTGTCATCAGACTCTAAATAAGATATGATATGATTCCAGTCTGCATTTTGAACTGAAAAAATAAGTGTGGCAGCGGCACAGCTGTCAGGTTTTCCGAACTCTGAACGTCCTTTTTTATAGGGAACCCCTAGTTTTCGCGTGAATAGAGCTTCTGAGGATCCATCTACTACAAAGTCAGCATATATTTTTTTGAGTTCTTGTCCTTGAAGATATTCAACACCTGCTACTTGATCAATTTTTAGAATAGGTTTAATTTTTTCCACGTCGAAAATAGTATGGATACCATAAGTATCAATAGCCTGTTTAAAAAAAGCTTTTGTCTGCTCAAGATCTAGGTTGTACCCATTGCTGCAGCCTGTCAAAAATTCTTCAAAAAAACCTTTATGAAGTACTTGGTTATCATGATCATAGTTAATATCTAAAGCTGTCAGCATTCCTTCAGTAAAAAGTCCTCCCAAGGAAGAGTCTTCGGTGATAAGCGTCACGTGATAACCTAATTTGCTTGCTGTAACAGCTGCTGTGATACATTCAGGTTCACTGCCTATAATAACTACTGTTTTTTTAGCAGAAGCTACTGAAACGAGATAATAAGCAAAAAAACAGCCTGTTATAATAAAACACATTAAAAATCTTTTCATGATACCTCCCTTTGCTAAATGCATATAGATAGTATCATGTGCAACCCATGTTGTTTTATACCCATTATCTGAAAACAAGAGTAGATCTAAAGTAGATTTAATGCTTTATATCCTTGTTTAAGTTGTATATAATAAAATAAGAATAAATAGATTGAGGAGAACATCATGCATTACCATACAATTGTCATAGGTGCCGGGCCAGCGGGTTTATTTGTATCACAAATGCTTGCAAAACAAAATCGAAAAGTGCTGCTGTTAGAGCGAAATACTAAGGCAGGAAAGAAACTCCTTTTATCAGGCAGTGGACAGTGTAATTTTACCCATGATGGAGATATTGATACCTTCTTTGACTGTTATGGAGATCATGGAAAGTTTTTAAAAAAAGCACTGCATACTTTTGATAACAAAATGTGTATGAAGTTTTTTCAAAGGGCGGGTGTTGACTATCAAATCTTTCCTAATGGCAAAGTGTTCCCCAAAAGCATGAGCGCTCAGACTATTTTAGATAAACTTTTATTAACCTGTCAGCTCGCTAATGTAGAACTTAAATATAATAGTTTAGTGAATCACATTGCCGTATATGATTCACTCTTTGCGGTAGAAACCAGTCAAAAGGAAAGGTACTTGAGTGACCATATCATTATTGCTACCGGTGGAAAGTCCTATCCTAAAACAGGGTCAGATGGTACAGGCTATATGCTGGCAGAAAAATTAGGACATACCATTATTGAACCACGGCCAGCACTAACAGATGTACGAATTAAAAATCATAAATTGGCTCATTTATCTGGCTTATCTTTTGATCAAGTAGAAGTTACCGTTTGGCATGAAAATAAAAAAGTTATTGCCTATCAAGATGATTTGCTTTTTACCCATAAAGGGCTATCGGGACCTGCTATCTTAAATGCCTCAAGATGGATGGCTAAAAAAGATCAACTTACAATTAACTTTTTATATCCTAGCAGCTATGAAGAAACTAAAAGCTATTTCCAACAGCAGCTGCCATCCAATGGAAAAGAAGAACTGATTACTTTTTTAAAAAAGTTAAAGCTTCCCAAAAGTTTTTGTCAGCTTATTTGCGAAGTACTTATGATAGATGAACATACGCTGTGTGCTAAATTATCCAAAAAAAACCGTGAGGAACTTGTGCAGATGCTTACAAAATGTTTGTTTGAAATTGATGAACTGGGAGGTTTTCATCTAGCTATGGCTACAGCCGGTGGAGTTCATCTTAAGGAAGTTAATCCTACGACTATGGAGAGCCGAAAACAAAAAGGTCTTTACTTAATAGGAGAAGTACTTGATGTAGATGGTAATACTGGGGGTTACAATCTGCAGGCGGCCTTTTCAACAGCGTATCTGTGTGCTAAAAGTCTTAACAGTAAAACCTAAAAACGGAAAATATTTCCTTGGAAATATTTTCCGTTTTTAGGTTAAACAGATAGTTTGGAGGCAATAAGATTATAAACAACCTCAGGCAATTGTTCTAGTTCTTCTTTAGACAAATGTTTCGTTTCAATAGCTGGATGAATATAGAGATCTACCTTAGCTGGTTTTATCTTATTATTGTTCTGTTCCATAATCTTATAAGAACCATTGATAGTTATAGGAACAATAGGTACTTTAGGTTTAGTTGCAAGCTTAAAGCTTGCTGACTTAAATTCCCCCATTTGACTGCCTTTACTTCTAGTGCCTTCAGGGAAGATAACAAGCGAATAGCCTTTTTTGATAAGGTTAATACCTTCTATAATCGCTCCAGCAGAACCTTTTAACGTGGACCTATCCATAAAAATACAATGAATAAGATGCATCCAATTTCTAACGATAGGTATTTTAAGGGTTTCAATCTTTGCAATAAATCCTTTAGGTTTATCAATATAACTTATTAAGATAGGGATATCAAAATTTCCCTGATGGTTACTGATAAAAACAACTGCGCCTTCCTGAGGGATATTTTCCATACCATGTACTTGTATAGTTGAACCACTATGTTTTATTGTACCCCGCGCCCATTTTGAAGTAACCTGATGAATATATTTCTCGCATTCCGCTTGCTTTCCTTTGCTTTCCAAAGATTTGACACGCCATAACTTTGGAATAGTTCCTATAAGTGTTACGGCAAAGCTTATGAACCACATCACTGTTCTCATTTGTTTTCCTCCAAAAATAGTGTTATTAATCCTAATATAGATACCTTTCTATTATAATATAAATAAATACTTTCTTAAACTCTAAAAATATATTTGTTGTAGATTTAAAATATGTTATGATAAATGTGTATCTTTAAGGAGGGATTTTATGGTAACTGTTAGAGCGTTTAAAGCTTATAGACCTAGTGAGCAATTAGTAACAAAGGTAGCTGCCTTACCTTATGATGTTATGACTACCGAGGAGGCTAAAGTGATTGTCAAGGATAATCCTTATTCATTCCTTCATATTGATAAACCTGAAATGCATGTTCAAAATCCTGTGGGAGATGAACTTTATGCCTTTGCCGGAGACACCTTAAACCGCATGATAGAAGAAGGTGTTTTTGTACAAGATGAGCCTTGTTTATATATTTATGGGTTAACCAATTCTTATACAACACAATATGGAATTGTTTGCTGTGTTTCGGCTAAAGAATATGATAAAGGCATTATCAAGAAACATGAAAATACAAGAACAGACAAAGAAGAAGACCGTATTAAGCATGTAACATACTGTGAGGCTCATACAGGCCCTATATTTTTGGCTTATAAAAGTTTGGAGCAGGTCACTGAATGGATGACAAACTATGTGTCCTCTCATATCCCTTTATATAACTTTATATCTGAAGATGGTGTAGGACATCAGGTATTTAAAGTGGATGACCCTAACACTATTGAGAATATTACAAGTGCTTTTTGCGAGGCAGAAGCACTCTATATAGCAGATGGTCATCATAGAGCGGCAGCGGCAGCGGCAGTAGCCAGAGCAAACGAAACTTCGGACGATACCAATACGGAAGCAGGGTATTTCCTTGCAGCTGTATTTCCAAAAGATCAGCTGCATATTATGGATTATAACCGTGTCTTAAAGGATGAGAGCGGCTTAAGTGAAGCTTTATTTTTTGACCAGCTTCATAAAATATTTGAAATAGAGGGATTAAATGTCTTAGCTTATAAACCTGAAGCCAAACACTGCTTTGGTATGAGGTATCATAAAAAATGGTACAAACTTACTTTAAAAGAGGCTTATATCAATGAAGAGGATCCAGTTGCCAGCTTAGATGTGTCTATTTTGCAAAACTATGTTTTAGAACCATTGTTTAAAATATTAAACCCTAAAAATGATAAACGTATTGATTTTGTAGGCGGTATAAGAGGTATTGAAGAATTAAACAGACGAACGAATGAGGATATGGATGTTGCCTTTAGTTTGTATCCTACTTCTATGGATGAGCTTATTAGGGTAGCTGATGCCAACGAACTGATGCCGCCTAAATCTACCTGGTTTGAACCTAAGCTTAGAAGCGGTATTTTTATTCATAAGATCACTTAATCTATAAACATTAAAAAAGATTTCAGAAAAATTTAATCATTTTTCTGAAATCTTTTTTAAATTATTAATACAGTATAACTTTTTAGGTATAAATGAGGATTATGGAGTTAAAATGCATTTTTTTAAAGAAATTACGCACACTAACTTTACATACATTATTGTATGCTTTGAAACTATTTTGTTAAGAAGGGGGTCTTTTTATGGATTTAGGCAGAGTTATGACGGGCATGGTTATAGGTAGTACAATCGGCGCCGCAGGTGCGATGTATGCTTTTACATCAGGCAGAGAAAGAAAAAGAATGATGAAGCATGGCAGACGTATGATGAACAAAACAGTTAGCAAAATAA
>JARBTY010000302.1 GCA_029239935.1 Clostridia bacterium
TCCAGTGCCAGCAATACTAACATCACAGCGACTATATAGCTTTTGCACTTTTTCCAGTTCAGCATACTCATCATAAAAAACCCATAAGCCATAGGCGTAAATCTAATCATCCACAAAAGCTGATTAAGGGGCAGTTTAATAAGTAAGGGCACAAAAGCTGTTGTTGTCCCCAAAAATATAACAATGGCTGTCATAAAACCCGGCAGACTTTTTTTATTTGAAAAAAGTACTCCAAAAACTGCAAGTCCCACTACTGATACCCCGTAATAAAAATACCCTGTACTCTGCATACGTAAAAAAGGATTAAGCGATATGGTAAAAGGAATACTTAGGGACTTCATAACATCTGATGTCGCTTCACTATCCATCGCTAAAAGCCCTCCAAAAAGTGCTGGATAAACCCAAATACCGCAAACCGCAAAGCTTAGGAGCATGACCAATAGGATTTGGAATGGCTTTAGTATTTCTTTGTGAACCAAGGCATAAATCAGTAAATACATAAAGGAGGCAATACCTATCATCGCTGCTATCATCAGATGGCTTAGAATGATCAGCATCATAACTAGTGCCATCGGTGCTATCGCCCATCTTTTTTTATAAGACACAAACTGCCATAAAAAATAAAACAAATAAGGAATCAGGAGCGTAATGATAACCCGTGGAATATTACCTTCTGAAAAAAATACCCGTGCATTATCCGGTATAAAAAACCATAGAACCCCAAAAGCCATTCCAACAAAAACTCTTTTCTCTTTAATCCCCCATAAAAGCCACCCCAGTGCTCCTGCTAAAAAAGCAAATCCAACAAATAAACTATAGGCCTTTTCTACATTTCCCACTGTCAAAAATTCACAGGCGGCCAGAATATAATAAGGAACTGGCGCCCAATACCTAAAGGGTTGTATGCCGTTATACCAGGCCTTTGTGAAAAGCGGATAAAAATCTCCATTTTTTATACTGCTATATAATAAATCCGCTTTAAAGATATGTCCGTATATATCTGCTCCCCAGGGTGCACCTTCTTTTTGCTTGATATAACTTACCAAAACAATTGCAGTAATGATTAATATAAGCAGTGCCGCTGCTATTTTCAAAAATAGATGAGCTGCATTATGACTGCTAGTCTCACCTACTTCAAATACTTCTGTATTCATTTCATTTTTTTCTGCTGTTTGGAGAGGTGCTGGCTTTTCTGTATTTATATCTGCTGTTTTAACCTCCAGATCACCGTGACCATCCTGTATATTTGATAAATGATTCATAACTTGCTTAGAAGATAACTCTGTCATACTATGCATAAATAACTTTGCAAGCATCTGTCCATCCATATTGTCTTCATCATCTTTAACGATGTATACTCTTGCAGGGGTCTCGCTAATCTCTAGCTGTACCAGCGTCATCCCATTGTCTTTTAAAAGCACTTTAAGCTTATCAAAAAATATATCTCCTATATTTTCGAGCGTTGGCTCCAGTTCATCAAAAGGTGGTATTTGATTAAGCTGTTCATTGCTATATGGATGTAAAAAGCTTTCGACTAACTGCTCCATGTCACTGTATAATACAAATTTTTGATCAGGTGTTTTAATGAAAAGTGATAGTTTGAAAGTATGCAGATGTGCTTGGTTACGTTTATGATTGATTAAAATATGATGAGAAGCATTTAAATTAAATTTATATTGATAACCTTCAAATTTCATTTAAACCTCCACTCATAAAACTTATTGATATGCTAAATATTATCACCCTTGTGCCACTGTCCTTATTATCTGTATATCCCTGTAATTTATGCATCTCTTACCAAATATCTTTTCAACCCCAAAAGACCAGAGGCCTATATGCCCCTGGTCTTCTAAATAAGCTCTATGAGTATGATTCTATTTTACCTTCAATGCGCCTAATATCGTTGACTTGTTGTGAATCTCCAGTTGTCCATCGCTTAATGAAGCAATTTCTCCAATAGATAAGGCACCTATCACCGGATGACTCATTCTAAACTGAATATTGGTAAGTTCTTCTTCAAACCTTTCGTCCATAAACATAGCCCTTGATATACAGTTAAAGAGTAGCGGAATATACTCTTCAAAGGGATTTTTTGCACATTCTTCTGATACTTCTATTGACGCCTCAAGTAATGTGTCTATATCTCCTTTAAGTACATAAACGTCCTTATGAAGTGGTACATTAGCTACACAGACTATTTCATTGTTTCCGTTAAGCATGATAGGGTCTCTTACGATATCTGCACTCCCTTGATGAACGATTCCAAAGGGATGCTCTTTGGCAAAAGAGAAAAAGTCTAGTATTGAAAGCGTTACGTTGCCAAATTCCTCGACAATATGTTTATAAACTTCAAAGGCATTTTCAGAATCCAGCTCTGAGAGGACGTTGTCCTCTGCCTTCGTTATGTAAAAAGGTCCAGCCAGCCTATTCCATCCATGCTTTACTGCAATCTGCATGTCTGCTGGAACGATACTCACAATAAGTGCATCTTGATAAAGTCCTGTGTTATTAAAAATGCAAGGACGATGAACTAAATCATAGTACCCTGCCCCGCCTCCTACATACTTCACCTTATTGCCTAATTTATTGTAAACTGTATCTGTTAAATCCTTCATTTTACTGGATAAACCATCTACCAAAACTAAAGCGGCTGCATCTCCTAGTGTCTCTAAATCAAGCTTACAGCGCATGAGATATGGAAAAACAAGGGTTGTATAAACAGGCTCAAGCTTCTGCACCAGAAATCCTAGGGATTCTTTTTTTCTGCCAACAAGCAGTGCTGGATAAATCCCTCCAAAAAACTTAATTCCCTTGCTATTTAAATAGTCCATCATTTCTTTTACATAGTCTGCTGACTGGTCTGCAGCAAAGATCATCAATTCTTCGGTTTCACCTATACTACTCTTGTCTATATAATTCTTAAATTCTTGCCATGATTTGAAGTACATTTTTTCACCTCGTATAATATTTGATTAAATTCTACAAGATAATTCTAATTATTTCAATCTTTTATTATCTTTAGAAGAAAAAAGACAGACCCTAAAGGCCTGCCGCTATAGTTATGAAGGATTAAATTTGTTAATGGCTTATTGGTACTATTAATTGATGCTATTTATTGATGCTATTTATTGATGCTATTTATTGATACTAATTCTTAGTACCGTTTCTTTTATAACTCATCATATCCATGAATATCTCTACGCCAATAAGCGCAATCAGTGTGACGCTAAAAATTCCTTGCCAAAATGGAAGATTTGTAACAGCTGTATAAATAAAGCGCAAAAGCATAAGTGCTCCTAATGTCGCTATATATTTCAAAATATATTTCTTCATTAAACGACTCACTCTCCTTTTA
>JARBTY010000303.1 GCA_029239935.1 Clostridia bacterium
CTCATTAATAAAAGCAGTCAAAGAAATGGGTTTTATTGCACCAACAAATGTTCAACAAGAAGTGATTCCGCATATTCTAGAACAAAAGGATCTTATTGTCATGTTAAAGACCGGGAGTGGTAAGACGGGTGCTTTTGGCATTCCATTACTTCAATCCATTGATTCAAAGGAAGCTAAAACACAGGGGTTAGTCTTAACACCCACACGGGAACTAGCCGTTCAAGTGGATCAAGATTTTAAAAAGATGTCTAAGTACTTAGATATTCATACAACAGCTGTTTATGGGCAGCATGATATAAGGAACGAAATTAAAATATTAGCTAGGGGCACTCACGTTGTTACTGGTACGCCAGGGAGGGTTTTTGATCATATTACAAGAAAAACTTTAGAGACAAAAAATATCCGATACGTTGTTATTGATGAAGCGGACCGCATGTTAGATATGGGATTTATCGACCAGGTGGTTCAGATCATTAAAAAACTCCCTAGCAAACGAGTGATGCTGTTATTCTCAGCTACGATGCCGGCAGAGATTCAAAGAATTTGCAAGTTTTATATGAATCAGCCCCTTACCGTAGAGTTGCAATCTGACACTAAAACAGTGGATACAGTCAAACAAGTTTACTACAGGGTCAAAGCAAATGAAAAGCGCTTACAACTGGACAGGCTGCTAAAGGTAGAGCAGCCGGACCGCTGTATGGTTTTTTGTAATACAAGGGATGAAGTTGACCGGGTTCAAGCTTATTTATCTAAAAACGGTTACGTAGTAGAAACTCTCCATGGCGCCAATTCCCAGGGACATCGTATGAGTACAATTAAAAAGTTTAAAGAGGGAACACTGCATATTGTAGTGGCCACAGATATTGCTGCCCGTGGCATACATATTGAAGATTTGTCTCTGGTGATTAACTACGATGTGCCAAAAGACAAAGATAGTTATGTACACCGCATCGGACGCACAGCCAGAGCGGGGAATAGCGGCAAAGCCATCGCCCTGGTAACAAGTGATGACATTATGTCTTTATATGAGATAGAAGAACATGTTGGGGTCTTGCTGGAGGAAGCTGATCTGCCGACAGATGCCTATGTCAAAGCATGTGTAGAAAAAGCCCAAAACTTAAACAAGCGCCCAAAGGCAGCTACTCAAGTAGAGAGCCCTCAGCAGAAGACCAAGCATAAAGCATCTGTGGCATCTCAGATAACCAAAGAATCTAAGATACCTGGGGAATCTAAGGTACCCAAGATATCCCAAAAGTCTAAAATATCTCAAGAACCTACAATATCCCAAGAGCCTAAAATATCCCAAGCACCTAAGATAACTCAAGAACCTAAAGACACAATAAAAAAAGATGAAGAAGTGACAATCATGGTAAAAAACCTTGGTCCGGTAAAAGTAATCTACCGTGAAGAGCCTCAGAACAAGTTTTCATTTTTAAGAAATTTAAAGATTATAAAATATTTTTCAAGATTATTTAAATAAATTATTTAGATTTATAAAAGAATGATCATAAAACTTTGGCCGTCTATAATAATATCATAAAGTTTAAGGGCTAAAATATATTGAGGACAAGAGGAGTGTAAAAATATATAATGAATGGTAATACAACAGATAATGATAAATCTATACTGGACAGGCAGGATATATCAAGAAAAACCTATGAGTCTATTATTGATAGTATAAAATCTGATATCGTCGCTGGAAAGCTTCACTTAGGACAAAAGTTGCTTCCAGAACGTGAACTTGCAAAGCAATTTGGCGTAAGCCGTACATCTATAAGAGAAGCCTTACGTACACTGGAAATTTTGGGAGTTATAGAAAGTATACAAGGGTCAGGGAATTTCATCACTGGAAATATTGAGAAAAGTCTGGTTGAGTCTATGTCCATGATGTTTTTACTGCAACAAATTGACAGCTTGCAAATTAGCCAATTAAGAGAGGCACTTGAGATTAAAGCAGCACTGCTTGCAGTGGAGGGGATTAGTGAAGAGCAAATTACACGTCTTGAAGAAATCGTTAGAGAAATGTCAACAACTACGGATGAAAAAATAAATACTGCTTTAGATAAACAATTACATTATACAATAGCAGTAGCATCAAAAAATAGTATTATTATACAGATTTTAACGATTTTATCCGAACTGATTCATATCAATATAAGAGACCGGAGAAGTGAAATACTTAGTGATAATACAAATGTAGTAAGGCTTCAAAAGATCCATGAAGAACTCGTTGAAGGGATCAAAAATAGGGATGCAGATGCAACTTATCAAGCGATTTCAAAACATTTTGCAATTATTGCAGAATATATAAAAAATAATTAATGTAATATCAGATTTTAAAAAGGAGTACAGAGAATTCAAGAAAGAATTCTCTGTACTCCTTTTTAAAATCTGAGCATGCTAGTGTAGTTTTATGAAGTTTAGGGTGTATTAATTTCTGTTTATATAGCTGTAAAAATTGTTAAAAATGTACGGTAAAATGGGTGTGTAATTATTATTTTTGGTTAAAAAAATAACTATTATAGACATGAGGCTGGTTATAATGTAAGATTAAAGAAAGAATTGGTACGACCAATATATAAAATTTATATAACATGGCAAAAGCCATTTTTATTTTAAAAGAATATTGGTCATACCAATTTGTAGAGTGGTTTTGCTGCAGCTTATTCACACTAATCATGATATGAGGAGGATGAATCATGTATAACGTACTGCTATTTATTTTGGCCCTCTTGCCCATTTTATGGCTTATTATTTCGCTAGGTGTTCTCAAATGGCCAGGTTATAAAGCATGTCCTATTTCACTGGCAATGGCTTTTTTGCTTTCGGTCTTCGTATGGAAAATGGATGTACTTGATAGTATGACTGCTGCATTAGAAGGGGCAGCACTTGCCATTTGGCCTATCACGCTTGTTATCGTTGCAGCGGTATTTACGTATAATGTGTCGTTATACACAGGGGGAATGGAAATCATCAAAAAATTAATCACAGGTATTACAACGGATAAAAGGCTCCTTGTTTTAATACTTGCTTGGGGATTTGGAGGTTTCCTTGAAGCCATTGCTGGTTTTGGAACTGCAGTTGCTATTCCCGCCGGAATTTTATTTGCATTAGGGTTTGACCCATTATTTGCAGCTGTAATATGTTTGATCGCAAATACCACACCTACTGCGTTTGGTGCTATTGGTATTCCAGTTATTACTTTAGCACAGGTAACGGGACTTGATGTATCGCAGCTTTCTTATGCTGTTGCACTGCAGCTGATGCCGTTAGTTATTCTGCTTCCTATTGCCCTTGTCATGATTACTGGAAAGTCTTTTAAGGCT
>JARBTY010000058.1 GCA_029239935.1 Clostridia bacterium
TCTGTCCGTACAGGGTTCAGATTCCTTGTTTACGTATAATGGGGTAACGATGCAGACAGATTCTAATACGGCAACGGTAAATGGTATGAAGCTTACTTTAAAAGCAACAACAAATACCGAGGTGGATATTAATGTTACGGCGGATACAGAAGCTACTGTAAAGTTTGTAAATGACTTTGTGACAGAATACAATAAGCTGATAGATGATGCATATACTGGACTTAAAGCTGACAGTGCTTCTAAATATAAACCCTTGACTGCTGAGCAAAAAGAGACCATGTCAGAAGATGATATTAAGCTTTGGGAGAAGAAAATTAAGGACAGCCTTTTAAGAAGAGATGCTACGCTTACAAAAGTTGTTGATAATATGAGAACATCTTTGAGTGGAGTAGTTGAAGGAAATGCTTTTAAAAATTTAGCAGCCATTGGAATTACTACGGGAGACTGGACGCAAAACGGCAAGCTTGAAATCAGCGAAGAAAAACTAAGAGCTGCTGTCAATGAAAATTCAGAGGCTGTAATAGCCTTATTTGCAAAAGGAGGAGATCCTAAAACTGCTTATTTAGATGCTAATAAGGAAAGTACTGCTGCTGATTATGATAGTTTGACGGCTACGGAAAAAGAAAAATGGGTACAAAAGACAACAGGCTTAGGGCAAAGGCTTTATACAGGCTTATATGATCAATTTAAGGCTATTACAGATACCAAAACAGCTACTTCAATATTTAATGATATTACGATACAAGATCAAATTGATGATGCAGAGGAAGATGTAGATACTTTAAATGATAAGCTTAGTAACATGGAAGATATTTATTACAAACGATTTACGGCAATGGAAAAAATGATGAGTCAGCTTAATAATCAAAGCAATTGGTTAACGCAGCAACTAGGAGGAAGTAACTAATGGTAAATCCCTATCAACAGTATAAAGAAAATAGTATCTTAACAGCCTCTCCAGGTGAACTCACATTAATGTTATATAATGGAGCTATAAAATTTTGCAATCAAGCAGAAGAGGCTATAGAGAAAAAAGACGTAGAAGCAAGCCATATGTATATTGTAAGAACACAAGATATTATTGATGAATTAGAACTGACCTTGGACATAAAATATCCCATATCTCAAGAGATGGCAAAACTTTATGATTTTATAAGGACTTTATTAGTCGATGCAAATATAAAGAAAGATGCTGCGAAGGTTAAGGAAGCAAGAGAGCTTATAAAAGAATTTAGAGATGTTTGGCAAGAGGTTATTAAAGGGAAAAACAAAGTAGGATAGATGAGATCGATGGCATAATCAAGAGAAGGATACTTAAGAAAAGAGATAGCATTTATACTAACGCTTATGATGTATTACGTATATGTAGTTGCGTTTATGGGGTTTATAGAACATAGGGTGTAGTCTAGGCTGCACCTATTTTTGTTGTTAATAAACATCGCAAAATAGACGATATAAACTATAACATATACCAAGCGGATCTCATATGATAATCATACGGATAGAGATGAGACTTATTAAGGGGGAACAACCATGAAAAAAGCTTTTATAGAAGAACTGCAAAAGCTTACCAATCTTCAAAAAGAAGCATTAGAAAAAGATAATTTAGACGAGTTTACGAGTCTCACACAAAAAAAGCAAGTCTGCATAGACGAAATCAATGCCATCATCAACCGCACACCTAGTGTATTGGATGACAGAGAAAAAGCCATATTATTAGAGACATCTAAGGTAGACCAAGAGAACAGAGCAGAATTTGACAAACAGTTTGAAGAGGTCAAGCTGCAGCTCCGTAAAATAAGAGCGCTAAAGAAAAGGGATGCCACTTATGCGAATCCCTATGATGTATCCCGCGAAGAAGGCATCTTTTTTGATAAAAAACAAGGCAAACGCTAAAGGAGTATGAAATATGGAAAAGCTATTTGAATACCTTAATCACATTCAGAGTCTCCTAGATCAAATTTTTACGATAACAGATAATCAGACCACTATTTTGCTGACTTTAACAGGAGCAGAAGGGGAGGCAGAAAATGAGGCCTTAGATATGGTTACCCAAATGGCTGATTATAAAGAGGAGCTCACCAAAGAATTAAGTAGCGCCGAGGAAGCGTTTCAGGCCTATTACGAGGCTCATAAAGAGCTGGTAGAAGGGGAAGTGCATGTAAGGGATATGCAGAGCCTTGTGAAGGGCGTACTGGATGGCAAACAGGCAGTCGTTGCGCAGGAGCAAAAAAATCTCTTACTTCTTCAGGCTCATTCTAAAAAGAAGCTGGAGAGGGTGCAAGTGCCGCAAAATCCCCGTCATGCTGCCAGTGCTTACAGGAAACAACAAAAAAAGACCTGATATTTACAAAAAAATAGTAGCGAATAAGCTTGACTACCTGTTTAAGAGTATGATATATTTAATTTGTACCTAAATAGGTCTTTTTTTTATGTTAATTTTTAAGAGATTTAACTTAAGGTGGAGGTGTCAAAACGTGAGAGTACAAATTACTTTAGCTTGTGAAGATTGCAAGCGAAGAAACTACACCATGACAAAGGATAAGAAAGCTCATCCAGACCGCATGGAAACCAAGAAATATTGCAAGTTTTGCAAAACACACACAGCACACAAAGAAACTAAAAAATAATTTGTGCTTGTAAACCAGGGAGGGAATAGATGATGGCAGAGTTTTTTAAAGACTTTATTGCAGAGAGTAAAAGAGTTGTATGGCCTAACAGACAAGATCTTTTTAAGATGACATTCAATGTAATCGTACTATCTACTATAGTTGCACTTATAATTTTAGCAATGGACTTTGTACTTAGCCAAGGAATGCTCTTATTACAAGGATTATCATAATAATGGAGGAACAAATATGGACAAGGCAAAATGGTATGTAGTTCATACTTTTTCAGGATATGAAAACAAAGTTAAGGCTAATATAGAAAAAGCCATTAAAAATCGAAATATGCAAGAACTCATCCATACTGTAGAAGTTCCTTTGCAACAAGAAATAGAAGAAAAGAACGGTGTCAAAAAAACTGTTCAAAGAAAAACATTCCCTGGGTATGTACTGGTTAAGATGGTAATGACGGATGATACATGGTATGTTGTTAGAAATACCAGAGGAGTTACGGGATTTGTTGGGCCAGACTCCAAACCAGTTTCACTTTCATTAGAAGAGGTTAAGAACATGGGAATCGATGCCTTTGGGCCAGTTCCAACTGTTAAAGTAGGAGATGCGGTAACGCTGCTTACTGGCGCATTTGAGAACTCTGAAGGAATCATTAAGGAAGTTCACCAATCTAAAGGTACTGTAGTGGTATCTGTTAATGGATTTGGTAGAGAGTTCCCTGTAGAGATAAGTATCAATCAAATTGAAGTACTTGTCTAAGGAATCTACACAAGCAATATGTAGGCTTCAACACGAAACAATTAAAGTATGAACGCGCGAGTGGGAGGGAATTCCCCGCGAATACCACATTTTTTTAGGAGGTGCGCTGAAATGGCGAAAAAAGTTACAGGAATGATCAAATTACAAATTCCAGCTGGGAAAGCAACTCCAGCACCACCGGTAGGTCCAGCTCTTGGGCAACATGGTGTTAATATCGTAGGTTTTACAAAAGAATTCAATGAAAGAACAGCAAAAGATGTAGGTCTTATTATACCAGTTGTTATCACAGTATATCAGGATAGAAGTTTTACTTTTATCACAAAGACTCCACCAGCTGCAATTCTTTTAAAGAAAGCTTGTAAAATCGAATCAGGGTCAGCTAACTCTGTTAAAACAAAAGTAGCTAAAATATCAGCAGAAGAAGTTCGCAAAATTGCAGAACTTAAAATGCCTGATTTAAATGCAGGAAGCATTGAAGCAGCTATCAGCATGATTGCTGGTACAGCTCGTTCAATGGGGATTGTAATCGAAGGATAATTAAACTATTAAAGGCGCGTATATATTTACGTGGGAGGGCTCAGTCCCCGATAATACCACAAGGAGGTAAAGTAATGAAAAGAGGTAAAAAATATATCGAAGCTTCTAAACTTGTAGACCGTAACACGGCCTATGATCCATCAGATGCTTTCGGTCTTGTACAAAAAACAACAATTGCTAAATTTGATGAGACAGTTGAAGCTCACATCAAATTAGGTGTAGATAGCCGTCATGCAGATCAACAAGTTCGTGGTGCAGTTGTACTTCCACACGGTACAGGTAAAACTCTAAGAGTACTTGTATTCGCAAAAGGCGTTAAAGCTGATGAAGCTTTAGCAGCTGGTGCTGAACATGTTGGCGGAGAAGAACTAATCCCAAGAATTCAAAATGAAGGTTGGTTAGACTTTGATATCGTTGTTGCAACACCAGATATGATGGGTGTAGTAGGTAGACTTGGTCGTGTACTTGGACCAAAAGGCTTAATGCCAAATCCAAAAGCTGGTACAGTTACTATGGATGTAACTAAAGCAATCAACGAAATCAAAGCTGGTAAAATAGAGTATCGTCTTGACAAAACAAACATTATCCATGTGCCAATTGGTAAAGTTTCTTTTGGAACTGAAAAATTACAAGACAACTTCCACACGTTAATGAGTGCAGTTATAAAAGCAAAACCATCTGCTGCAAAAGGTCAGTATCTTCGCAGCATTTCAGTCTCTACTACAATGGGACCTGGTATTAAAATCAATCCATCAAAAGCAGAAGCTTAATAAGACGAAAGTCATTGACAAGCCTCTCTAAAGATGATATACTGAAAAACGTTGATAAATGAATACTGTACCGCAGACAGTAGGTGCCCTAAACGGCATAACGTATACAACCTACCGAGGTCTCATGATAAATGGACGGATGTATTGCCACTTTGCCTGCGGATTTATAACAGCAAAGTGGCTTTTTATTTTTAAAACTATGGACGAACCAAATCCATAGAGACAGGTTTTTATGCCTGTCTATTGATCTAAGATTTCAAGGAGGTGTAATAATGGCAAAAGTGGAACAAAAACAAGTGGTTGTTGATGAGATTAAACAAAAAATAAGCGGAGCTAGCTCCATTCTTTTAGTTGATTATCGTGGGCTTACAGTAGCACAAGATACTTCTCTTCGTAAACAACTTCGTGAAAACAATGTTGAGTACAAAGTGTACAAAAACACTATGGTAAACTTCGCTATTGAAGGAACAGAATTTGCAGAGCTTTCAAAAGATCTTGAAGGACCAACAGCGTTAGCAATCAGCTATGATGATGCGACAGCAGGCCCTAGAATTCTTGCTAAACTAGCAAAAGCTAATGACAAATTAGAATTCAAAGCAGGTGTAGTAGAAGGACATTATTATGATGCAAAGGGTATGATTGCGATAGGTAATATTGCACCAAGAGAAGAACTACTTGGTCGTTTACTTGGAAGCTTCAAATCACCAATATCAAGTTTTGCACGTGTTATCAAACAAGTTGCAGAGAAAAAAGAACAAGAATAATCTAAAACCAAAATTTATGGAGGTGCTTAATAATGGCAAAATTATCAATTCAAGAAATTATGGAAGCTATAAAAGAATTAACAATCTTAGAATTAAACGAGTTAGTAACAGCTTGTGAAGAAGAATTTGGCGTATCAGCAGCAGCAGGTGTTATGGTTGCAGCAGGTCCAGCAGCAGAAGTTGAAGAAAAAACAGAATTCGATGTTGAATTAACAGAAACTGGATCAGAAAAAATCAAAGTTATCAAAGTTGTTCGTGAAATCACAGGCCTTGGCTTAAAAGAAGCTAAAGAAGCAGTAGATGGCGCACCAAAAGTTCTTAAAGAAGGTATTACTAAAGAAGAAGCTGAAGCGATCAAAGCTAAACTTGAAGAAGTTGGCGCTAAAGTTACATTAAAATAATTGATCATATAATGATAAAAAATATAGGCAGGCGTAAAGCCTGCCTTATTTTTGTCTAAGATTGTTAGTGATAAAGATGCATAGAGAATAGAAAAAAAGAAAAGGGGACTCCCCTTGAAAGAATAAAAAATGAATGATATAGTTACTTTGATTCGTTTTTATTACAATTAGAAGACATCTTTTTAACAACTAGATGAAATATGCATAAAAAACAAAAAAAGGTTGACTTAACCTTTTTTTTGTGATAGCATTATAAAATCCGCTAATATGCTATAATATAAATAATTTTTTATTATTATAGCACAGCAGTTTAATATTTACAATACATATTCTAATTTTAAGTGCTTTTTTAAGAGTAGCTTGGGTCGATTAGAACTATGTCACATTTTATATCTTTTTTTGAAACAGTGCAGTAAAATGCATTATTTATAAATTTTGCAAGGGGTGAGAAACACATGCAAAAATCTAAGAGTCGCCTGGTTAATATGGGCAAACAAATCCGCATGAGCTATGCTAGAACAAAGGACGAAGTTCTAGAAATACCTAATCTTATTGAAATCCAAAGAGCATCTTACGAATGGTTTTTATCAGAAGGATTAAAAGAAGTATTTCAAGATATTTCTCCGATTACCGATTTTAATGGTAATCTCATTTTAGAGTTTGTAGATTTCTTTTTAGAAAGCAAACCAAAGTATTCTATTGAAGAATGCAAAGAAAAGGATACAACTTATTGTGCGCCGCTTAAAGTAAGAGCGCGCCTTCATAACAAAGAAACTGGTACGAGTGTTGACAGTGATGTCTTTATGGGTGATTTTCCGCTCATGACAGACAATGGTACATTCATTATCAATGGTGCTGAACGTGTTATTGTCAGCCAGTTAGTACGTTCACCAGGTATTTATTACTCTATTAGTTTCGATAAGACAGGAAAGAGATTATTTACCTCTTCTGTTATTCCAAACCGTGGTGCATGGCTGGAGTTTGAAACAGATTCAAACGACATCTTTTATGTACGTGTAGACCGTACACGTAAAGTGCCTATCACTGTGCTGCTTCGTTCTTTAGGTCTTGGAACTGATGCAGAAATTATAGACAAGTATGGGGAAGAACCTAAGATTTTAGAGACTCTCCAAAAGGATACAAGCAAGACTTATGAAGAAGGGCTTATCGAGATGTACAAGCGTATTCGACCAGGTGAGCCGCCTACTGTAGACAGTGCTCAGACCCTTCTTAAAAATATGTTTTTTGATCCTAAAAGATACGATCTTGCTAAGGTAGGGCGTTATAAATTTAATAAAAAGCTAGCACTTCGTAACCGCATTACAGGTTATACTTTAGGTGAACATGTTATTCATCCATTTACTGGAGAAGTTGTAGCCTCAAAGGGAGATAAAGTAACAGTTGCTTTAGCTAATACGATTCAAAATACTGGTGTAGAGGCCGTTTGGGTACAAATATCAGGAGTAGACAGAGCAATTAAGATTCTTACCAACAGAAGTGTTGACATAGAAAGCTTTGCTGGCTTAAAAGCAGATGAATTAGACATAAGAGATACTGTCTATTATCCTGTGCTTGAGCAAATTTTGGAAGAGTATGATGATATCGAAGATATTAAAAGTGCCATTAAAGCTAGAAAAAGTGAGCTTGTACCGAAATGTATTACATTAGATGATATATACGCATCTATCAATTACAATATGCATTTAGAATATGAAGTGGGTTATACAGATGATATAGACCATTTAGGAAATAGACGTATTCGCGGAGTAGGCGAGCTTTTCCAAAACCAATTTCGCATTGGTCTTTCTCGTATGGAAAGAGTTGTACGTGAAAGAATGACGATTCAAGATCAAGAAGCGGTTAGTCCGCAGGCTTTTATTAATATAAGACCAGTTTCTTCAGCAATCAAAGAATTCTTTGGAAGTTCACAGCTTTCTCAGTTCATGGATCAAAACAATCCTCTGGCAGAGCTTACACACAAAAGAAGACTTTCAGCTCTTGGACCTGGAGGACTTTCGAGAGAGCGAGCTGGGTTTGAGGTTCGTGACGTTCATCATTCTCATTATGGACGTATGTGTCCTATAGAGACACCTGAGGGACCAAACATTGGTCTAATCAACTCCCTCGCCACTTTTGCCCGTATTAATGAATATGGATTTATTGAGGCGCCTTATAGAGTTGTTGATAGATCAGGTGCAGCACCAAGGGTGACAGATGAAGTGGCCTATATTACGGCTGATGAAGAAGAAAAATACACCATATGCCAAGCAACAGAGCCGCTTAATGAAACTGGCGAGTTTATGTATAAAAGAGTTGCCGCAAGACGCAGAGAAGAAATTTTGGAATTTGACTATGATCAAATAGACCTGATGGACATCTCTACAAAACAAATCGTGTCTGTAGCAACCGCACTTATTCCATTCCTTGAAAATGATGATGCTAACCGTGCGCTTATGGGTGCCAACATGCAGCGTCAGGCAGTACCGCTTATCCGTACCGATAGTCCTATTGTAGCGACTGGAATGGAGTATAAAATTGCAATAGATTCAGGAGCAGTGCTCTTAGCTAAGCATGACGGTATTGTAGAAAAAGTTACTGCAAGAGAGATTATCATAAAAGATGATGAGGGTAAAAAGCACTCATACAAATTAACAAAATTTGAACGTAGTAACCAAGGGACATGTATCAACCAGATTCCACTTGTGTCAAAAGGCGAAAGAGTCAAAGTGGGTGACGCTATGGCAGATGGTCCTTCAACAGACAATGGGGAATTGGCACTTGGTCAAAATCCGCTTATTGGATTTATGACATGGGAAGGTTATAACTTTGAGGATGCAATCCTGCTTAGTGAAAGACTGGTACAAGAAGACGTTTATACCTCTATTCATATAGAAGAATACGAACTAGAATCCCGTGATACTAAAGTAGGACCTGAAGAAATTACAAGAGATATTCCAAACGTCGGAGAAGATGCACTTAAGGATCTTGATGAAAGAGGAATTATCCGTATTGGAGCAGAAGTGCGTTCAGGGGATATTTTAGTGGGCAGGGTTACACCAAAAGGTGAAACAGAACTGACAGCAGAAGAAAGACTTCTTCGCGCTATCTTTGGAGAAAAAGTGAGAGAAGTAAGAGATACCTCACTTCGTGTACCTCACGGAGAAGCAGGTATTATAGTAGATGTAAAAATATTTACCCGTGAAAATGGGGATGATCTTGACCCAGGTGTTAACAAAATGGTCCGTTGTTATATTGCCCAAAAGAGAAAGATCTCTGTTGGGGATAAGATGGCAGGTCGCCATGGTAATAAAGGGGTTATCTCAAGAGTTCTTCCGGTTGAAGACATGCCGTTTTTACCAAACGGAAGACCGCTTGATATCGTTCTTAACCCACTGGGGGTTCCATCACGTATGAATATCGGTCAGGTACTAGAGGTCCATTTAGGGCTTGCAGCTAAAGTATTAGGCATTAAGATTGAAACGCCAGTATTTAATGGTGCAACTGAGCAAGATATTTTGGATACTTTAGAAATGGCCAATGATTATGTTAACTATACTTGGGAAGACTTTACAGCCAAATGGAAAGACAAAATAGATGATAGTGTTTATAACTATTTAGAAGAAAATCTTGCCCATAGAGCAGAATGGACAGGAGTGCCATTAGATAGAACAGGTAAAATCCGTTTAAGAGATGGTAGAACTGGAGAAAGCTTTGATAACTCTGTTACAGTTGGTTATATGCATTATCTGAAGCTGCACCATTTAGTAGATGATAAAATGCATGCCCGTTCAACAGGTCCATACGCTACAATTACACAGCAGCCATTAGGCGGTAAAGCGCAGTTCGGTGGACAGCGTTTTGGTGAGATGGAAGTTTGGGCGCTTGAAGCATACGGCGCAGCATATACACTTCAAGAAATTTTAACAATCAAATCTGACGATGTCGTGGGTCGTGTAAAAACTTATGAATCTATCGTTAAAGGTGAAAATATACCAGAACCAGGTATCCCAGAATCCTTCAAAGTATTATTAAAAGAACTTCAGTCTCTTTCATTGGATGTAAGAGTTATGACGGAAAATATGAAAGAAATTGAGATTAAAGAAACAGTTGATGAAGGTGACTTAATCCCTATTGCCGCTGAAATTCTAGAGGATGTAGTGTTAGAAGATGAGTTTATAGAGGATGTTCAGGAGTTAGACCAGGATCCGGATTTGTTTGATGACAGTATAGAGCTGGACTTTGAACCTGAAGACGATATTGTATTTGAAGATGATACATTAGATGATTTGGATTTATAAAAAAGTATGAAGGGAGTGCATAGTATGCCAAATTTAGATCAAGCTGTCTTTTTTGAGAGCATAAAGATAGGATTGGCTTCCCCTGAAAAAATCCGTGAATGGTCAAGAGGAGAGGTAAAAAAACCAGAAACGATTAACTATCGTACCCAAAGACCAGAACGAGATGGACTATTTTGTGAGAAAATCTTTGGACCTAGCAAAGATTGGGAGTGTCATTGCGGAAAATATAAGAGAATTAGATATAAAGGCATTATTTGTGACCGTTGTGGTGTTGAGGTTACAAAAGCCAAAGTAAGACGTGAGAGAATGGGGCATATTGAACTTGCTGCCCCAGTATCTCATATCTGGTACTTTAAAGGTATACCAAGCAGAATGGGTCTTATCCTGGATATTACGCCAGGAAAGCTTGAAAAGATATTGTATTTTGCTTCCTATATTGTAACTGATCCTAAAGAAACAAGTTTAGATTACAAAGAGATTTTAGGTGAAAAGGAATACCGAGAAGCAGAGGAAAAATATGGGCATGATGGGTTCGTTGCAGAAATGGGCGCAGAAGCCATAAAAAAATTACTTTCTGACATTAATTTGGAAAAAGAAAGTGTAGAACTTAAAGAACAGCTTAAGACAACCACAGGACAAAAAAGAGTACGTATTATCAAACGTCTTGAGGTTATAGAAGCTTTTAGGATTTCAGGTAACAAACCTGAATGGATGGTTATGGACGTTATTCCAGTACTCCCACCAGATCTTAGACCAATGATTCAATTGGATGGAGGGCGTTTTGCTACATCAGACTTAAATGACCTCTATAGAAGAGTTATTAACCGTAACAATCGTTTAAAAAGGCTTCTAGATTTAGGGGCTCCAAATATCATTGTAAGAAATGAAAAACGTATGCTGCAGGAAGCTGTAGATGCACTGATTGACAACGGCAGACGTGGTAAAGCTGTAACCGGACCTGGTAACAGACCGCTTAAATCTTTATCTGATATGTTAAAAGGAAAATCAGGACGTTTCAGACAAAACTTGCTCGGTAAACGTGTTGACTATTCAGGTCGTTCGGTTATCGTAGTAGGACCAAGTCTTAAAATTTATCAATGTGGTCTTCCAAAAGAAATGGCTATTGAACTTTTCAAACCTTTCGTTATGAAAAAATTGGTATCAGATGGTATTGCACACAATATCAAAAATGCTAAACATATGATAGAAAGATTACAGCCACAGATATGGGATGTCCTAGAAGAAGTCATCAGAGAACACCCAGTTATGTTAAATAGAGCACCAACACTTCACCGTTTAGGTATTCAGGCTTTTGAACCTATTCTTGTAGAAGGCCGTGCTATCAAATTACATCCGCTTGTTTGTACAGCTTATAATGCAGACTTTGACGGAGACCAAATGGCAGTCCATGTTCCTTTATCTGTAGAGGCACAGGCGGAGTGCAGATTCCTTCTGTTAGCGCCAAACAACCTCTTAAAACCATCTGATGGAGGACCAGTTGCTGTCCCATCACAGGATATGGTACTTGGAACTTACTATCTGACCCTTGATAAAGATGGAGAAAAAGGCGAAGATAAATATTTCCGCAATGAAAAAGAAGCCATTCTCGCATACGATAATAAAGTTATTACACTTCATGCCCGTATTAACGTGAGAAGAACATTAGAAATAGATGGACAAATGCAAACGGGTCTTACGCAGACTACTGTAGGACGTATTATCTTTAATGAAATTATGCCTCAGGATTTAGGGTTTGTAGATAGAACACAGGAAGAAAATAAATTTAAATATGAGATAGACTTCTTGGTAGGTAAAAAGCAATTAGGTCAAATTATCAAAAAGTGTATCAACACTCATGGTGCAACAGATACAGCTATTTTACTTGATAACATCAAAGATTTAGGATTTAAATATTCCACAAGAGGTGCTTTGACGGTATCGGTATCTGACATGGTTGTTCCAAAAGAAAAACCAGCTTATTTAGAAGAAGCCCAATCAGCAGTTGACCATGTGACAAAACTCTTCAGACGTGGACTGATGACAGATGAAGAGCGTTATAATAAAGTTATTCAGGCATGGAATACTGCCAATGACAAGATCACGAAAGCCCTCCTTGAAAATCTTGGTAAGTATAATAATATTTACATGATGGCTCATTCAGGTGCCCGTGGTTCTACAAATCAGATCAAACAGTTAGCGGGTATGCGTGGACTGATGGCTTCACCATCAGGACGTATCATAGAGCTTCCTATTAAAGCGAACTTCCGTGAAGGACTTACTGTACTTGAGTACTTTAACTCTGCCCATGGAGCCCGTAAAGGACTGGCGGATACAGCCCTTCGTACAGCTGACTCAGGGTACTTAACTCGTCGTCTTGTAGACGTATCTCAGGATGTTATCATCAGAGAACAGGATTGTCATGATAACACACCGGAAGAAGAAATACCAGGTATGTGGGTTAAGGCCTATAAAGACGGATCAGAAGTTATTGAACCGCTTAATGAAAGACTTTCAGGCCGTTTTGCAGCAGCAGAGATTGTTAACCCTGAAACAGGTGAAGTCATTGTTCCACTTAATAAGATGATTACGCCAAATCAGGCAGACTATATAGAAGCTATAGGTATTGAGGAAGTCAAAATACGTAATGTCCTTTCATGTAAATCCAAAATGGGTGTATGTGCAAGGTGTTATGGTGCCAATATGGCATCTGGCAATGAGGTAAGAGTAGGTGAGGCAGTAGGTATTATAGCAGCTCAGTCTATCGGAGAACCAGGTACACAGCTTACAATGCGTACATTCCATACAGGAGGTATTGCGGGAGATGACATCACTCAAGGTCTTCCACGTATCGAGGAGCTTTTTGAGGCTCGTAAACCAAAGGGTCTGGCCATCATATCAGAGATAGCTGGTATTGTAAGTATTGCTGATACTAAGAAAAAACGTGAAGTAACAATTACAGATAATGAAGAAGGACAAACAAAGTCCTATACAATACCATATGGATCCAGAATCAAAGTACAGGACGGCAGTTCTGTAGCAGCTGGAGATGAACTCACAGAAGGTAGTGTTAACCCACATGACATTCTAAAGATAAAAGATGTTGTAGGTGTACAGCATTACATGATTCAGGAAGTTCAAAGGGTTTACAGACTTCAAGGTGTTGATATCAATGATAAGCATATTGAAGTTATTGTAAGACAAATGCTTAAAAAGGTAAAAATAGAAGAAAGCGGAGATACAGATCTGCTTCCAGGAAGTTCAATAGATATACTAGAGTATATAGAAGTTAATAGAAAAGCTGTTGAAGAAGGCTTAGAGCCTGCTGTAGGAAAAAGCGTGCTTCTGGGTATTACCAAAGCTTCTCTTGCAACCGAGTCATTCCTATCTGCTGCATCCTTCCAGGAGACAACAAAGGTACTGACAGAGGCGGCGATTAAAGGCAAGACAGATCCGCTTATCGGTCTTAAAGAAAATGTTATTATCGGTAAACTGATTCCAGCTGGAACAGGTATGGATAAATACCGTAAACTTAATGTTACAATGGTGGAATAATATAGTCTAGAATATTGTTCTATAAAGGCAGGCCTTGTGCCTGCCTTTAATCATAGGTAAAAAAATAAAACCTTGACAAGAAGCGCTATGGATGATAGAATCGTTCAGTGTGTAATAGTATGCATAAAAATGAACCTAAAGGGGGATTTATGTTGTACCATTTTAATGACACGAATAAACTTGTGGGAACAAAACAGACTTTAAAAGGACTCGAAAGACAAACTGTTAAAGTTGTATTTGTTGCTAAAGATGCCGATGACAGAGTTACAGGTCAAGTGGTTGAGCTTGCAAAAGCAAAAAATGTTGAGATTGAGTATATTGAAAGTATGCTTGAGCTTGGCAAAAAGTGTAACGTTGAAGTAAAAACTGCAGTAGCAGCAATTATTGAGTAAGGAGGAGGTGCCAGAATGCCAACATTTAACCAATTAGTACGTAAAGGAAGAAAAGAAATCGAGAAAAAGTCAGCTCCACAAAAAAGAGGTGTGTGTACAGCAGTTAAAACAGCAACACCTAAAAAACCAAACTCTGCTCTTCGTAAAATTGCAAGGGTACGTCTTACAAATGGAATCGAAGTTACAGCTTACATTCCAGGTGAAGGACATAATCTTCAAGAGCATAGTGTTGTATTAATCCGTGGTGGTAGGGTAAAAGACTTACCAGGTACACGTTACCACATTATCCGTGGAACATTAGATACAGCAGGTGTTGCAAACAGACAACAAGCTCGTTCTAAATACGGTGCTAAAAAAGGTAAAAAAGGTGCAGCAGCAGCCAAAGGTAAAGGTAAAAGATAATTAAGAAATTAATTGGTGCCCAACTTACACATATAAAGCTGATAACTCAGATTTAAATAGAGTAATAAGGGCACGCACGATCCCCATAAGTAGAAGGGGACGAGTACCGATGATATTTCAGAGATCAGTTAAGGAGGGAAGACCGTGCCACGTAAAGGACATATAGCAAAAAGAGACGTTTTAGCAGATCCGCTTTACAATAGTAAGTTAGTTACAAAACTTATTAACAACATTATGTTGGATGGTAAAAGAGGTAAAGCTCAAAAGATAGTTTATGGTGCGTTTGACATCATGAAAGAGAAAACAGGAAGAGATGCTCTTGAAGTATTCCAAGAAGCATTAGAAAATATCATGCCTGTATTAGAAGTAAAAGCACGTCGTGTTGGAGGTGCTACTTACCAAGTACCAATGGAAGTACGTCCAGAAAGACGTCAAACATTAGGACTTCGTTGGTTAACCATTCACACACGTAAACGTGGAGAAAAAACAACAACACTAGCGCTTGCAGCAGAGCTTTTAGATGCTCTTAACAGCACAGGTGGATCAGTTAAGAAAAAAGAAGATACACACAAAATGGCAGAAGCAAACAAAGCATTTGCTCACTACAGATGGTAGGCTATATAAACCAAAGG
>JARBTY010000059.1 GCA_029239935.1 Clostridia bacterium
AAGATAGTGTATGCGATGCCTATGACCTTAAATTTAAGGAAGCTAAAGGAAGCGCAGAGACTATCTTTTTTTGTATATAAACGGTTTAAAATAGGATTAAAAAAATTGTTTGAAAAAATATTGACAAAGAGAATGGGGGTGCATATAATATAGACTATAGTCTAGACCGAAGTACAAAAAAGCTAAAAGAAATAAATGTAAATGGCAAAGGCGCCATGAAACCAATCCAGGTTTCATGGCGCCTTTTTGCAATAAAAGGATAAGGAGGACAGCATGCAGAAGAACTATCAGTTATTACTTAAACAACATATTGGAGTGCCTTCAGTGGCAGTAGTCAAGGCCGGTGATGTAGTGAAAAAAGGGACTTTGATTGGTCAATGTCCAAAGGAGGCCTTAGGGGTCAACTTACACGCATCAGTCGCAGGACAAGTGAAAAATGTAACAGATGACTATATTGAAATTACGGCAGATGAAATCCAGACAGATGACTATGAACCCATTGAAGGAAACAGTGTGATAGAACTGATTGAAGCAGCTGGCATAGTTGGGATGGGGGGGGCGGGATTTCCTACCCATGTGAAGCTTAAGACAAAGTTTGAAGCACCTCCGACAGTGATTATTAATGCCGCTGAGTGTGAACCTGTTTTGCAGCACAACACCAGAAGCATTGAAGCAGATCCCGCAAAGATTTATAGAGGTTTGCTTTATGCCATGGAATCGGTGAATAGCCCAAAAGGGCTGATTGCCATTAAGGCAAAACACACTGAGGCCATTAAGCGACTGGAGGAAGTAATCAGTGATTCAAAAGTCAGTATTGCTTTGCTGCCGGATTTATATCCTATGGGAGAAGAAAGGGCTGTGATCAGGGAAACATTAGGCATTCTTTTGGAGGTCAATCAGCTTCCAAGTGAAGTCAACGCTTTGGTGATCAACTCTGAAACAGCTGCCAGCATCACAGATGCTGTTGAACTTAAAAAACCTCTGATTACCAAAAATATCACTTTAGGCGGCAGAATCCACGATACAAAGCTCATCCAAACCTTTTTTGAAGTGCCGCTTGGGACCACAGCAGAAACACTGCTAAGTAAGGCCAGTGGAGGCGACGGCAGCCTAGAATATGGTGAAATGATAATGGGGGGACCTTTTACAGGTAAGAGTTGTACAAAGGAAACACCAATTACTAAGACCAGCGGAGGCCTTATCCGCCAATAAGGAGCGGTTAGAAGAAATTGCAGGGCAGATGGGCGCCAAAGTGGTTGGCATAGAATATTGCAAACAGGCAGCGAAGGTAAGAGGCGTCCTAAAGTGTGAAAATCCCGGGAAATGCCCAGGGCAGACTCAAAAGGTGCTTAAGCTTAAAAAAGAAGGGGCCGAGACACTGCTGATCAGTAACTGTACGGACTGTACCAATACCGTCATGTCTATAGCACCACAACTCAAAATGCCGGTTTATCATTGTACAGATGGAACCTTAAGAGCTGTTAATCAAAAATTAATTCGTAAAGTTAAAATATAAAATTATTTCAAAGAGGAGTGGTTATATGTCAATTACAATGGAAACAGTAAGAGCACATTTAGACGAACCAGCAATCTTTTGCTGTCAGAGGAGAGAAGGGCTGATTATAGGAGCCGCAGACCTTGAAGATCCTATCATATTTGAGGATTTAGTAGACTCAGGGTTACTGACATTATCTGATGAGGGATTAAAAATAGGTGAGGTCTTAGGGAAAAAGCTCATTAAAGATTGTGAAGCCTTAACACCTATTACGGCAGATATGCTGGAAGCAGCGGAGCAGCTTTCACAAGCGCCTGAAATGAAAAGCGAACAACCAACTGAAGCAAAAAGCTTTATTTCAAAAGAAATATTAGAAAAGAGTATTGGAGGCAATGGTATGATTCACTTAAAGATTGATAAATTAGAAGGGCTTAGTCTTGATATTCCTTCAAGCTTAATATTTTCAGCAGGAGTAGAGACGGCAGCAGCGCCAGTAGCAGCACCAGCTACACTTCCAGAAGTGAAGATTGAAGATAAGGTTATGAGAACCTTAATCCAAAAAGAATTTAAAGTAACAAGTGTCGAGATTGGCGCAAAAACATCTTTTGAGAACGGTGTTTTGACCATTGATGAGAGTTTAGTGACTAAGGCAGAGGCCTGCAGTCCACTTGTCAAAAAGGTTGAGATGGATATTATCACCCCTGACAATCAACACATTTTCACCAATACCATTATGGATATCATCCCGGTTGCTACAAAAGTAAATGGTAAACTTGGAGAAGGAGAAACGAACGTACTGGACGGTGTTGTATTTTGCTTAACAGGTTTAGACGAAAAAGGTGTTCAAATCCATGAATTTGGTTCATGTGAAGGGTATATTGATGAAAAAGTTGCCTTTGGACGCCCAGGATGCCCAGATGCTGCAGATATCTTGGTACGTGTCAATGTTGTTATTCAGGAGGGCACCGGTATGGAAAGAAGAGGACCTCTTGCAGCCCATACAGCATGTGATGTCATCATTCAGGAAATCCGAGAAGTCCTTAAGACCACAGCAGAACCTGTATTAAAAGAAAATAAACTTCAAGATGTTCAAAAAAATGGCCGTCCAAGGGTGGTGCTTGTAAAAGAAATCATGGGACAAGGGGCTATGCACGACAATATTTTAGTACCTATCGAACCAGCAGGCGTTAAAGGCGGACAAAAGAACGTAGATTTAGGAAATGTACCTGTTATGCTAAGTCCTAATGAAGTAAGAGACGGCGGTATTCATGCGTTAACTTGTATTGGACCGGCAACAAAGGAAATGACGAGACATTACTTTAGAGAGCCGCTAGTAAAAACCCTTGCAGAGGACCAAGAACTTAACTTAGTGGGCGTTATTTTCATCGGAAGTCCTCAGGTAAATGATGAAAAATCTTATGTCTCTGAAAGACTGGGTGCATTAATTGAGACGATGGCTCTCGATGGGGCCATTGTTACAACAGAAGGTTTTGGTAATAACCATATCGATTTTGCCAGCAACATAGCAGCTATCGGCAGCCGGGATATTCCAGTTGTAGGCGTAACATTTTCTGCATACCAAGGGGCGCTTGTAGTGGGCAACCAGTATATGGATGCAATGATTGAAATCAATAAGGACGCCAACGGTTTTGAAAATGAAATACTTGGCTGCAGTTCTATTTGTAAGTTAGATGCAGAAAGGGCAGTGTTGATGTTAAAGACAAAAATGGCGGGTATCCCTATTGAAGCACCCAATCGCAAATGGACACAGGCTGTGATAGATGCCAATCAAAAATTAGTACAATAATCAAAGTCAAATGAGAGGGGCAGCAGTATGAATGTCACATTAAACCCACAATTAACTAGAGCAAAAATTGTAGAGATTAACGATACCGCAGTGAAGGTGAGTATCCAAGGGCGACTAGGCGTCATCACTGTTCCTCTTCGCTGGGTTTTTACAGATAAAACGTTAGAAATCGGACAGGATGTTGAATTTTATTTTAGTTATATGAATGTTATTTAAATTAGAGATGGCAGGCTAAGATCAGCCCCATAACAAGGAGGAAATGATAATGAAGTTAACAACTGCAATTGGAATGAAATCAGAAATATTTGTACCTATAACACCACCACCGGTATGGACACCCCTCACAAAACCTCTTAGCGAATGCAAGATTGCATTTATTACAGCTGGTGGAATCCATATGAAAAGCCAAACCCCTTTTAATACAGCAGGGGATTATACATACAGAGCGATTCCTACAACAACACCGACAAGTGAACTCACAGTAACCCATGGTGGGTTTGATAACTCAGATATTAATAAGGATGTTAACGCTATGTTCCCACTGGATAGACTGCATGAACTGGTAGAAGAAGGCTTTATCGGCAGCCTTGCAGATACTTTCTATGGCTTTATGGGCGGCGGCGGAAATATCGATAAGTTTACCGCAGAGACAGGTCCAGCTATTGCAAAAAGCCTTAAAGAACAAGGGGTTGATATTGTTGTCTGCACAGGTGGATGCGGTACTTGCCACCGTTCAGCAGTTATCGTAGAAAGAGCTTGTGAGGAAGCTGGTATGTCCTCTATTATCATTGCAGCCCTACCGCCCATTGCACGTCAGCAAGGGGCGCCACGTATCACAGCACCTCATGTACCTATCGGATCTAATGCAGGGGAACCTAACAACAAAGAGATGCAAACGGCTATTCTCAAAGATACTCTTAATGCGGTTGTCGAAATGAAGTCATTTGGAGAGATGAAAGTGCTTCCTTACGAATATCGTCACAATGTATAATTCACTCATCTGATATGCTTTGCCTCGTTAGCTTAAGGCACTGGGATTGGGTATTTACATTTTTTATAAAAGTTGGTAGAGTTGTAGGTATTAAAGTACCCATGTTTTTTACTATAACTAGCGTAACTTTTAGAAATGTGTGAGGCAAGAAGACCTTCCCAAGTTGAAATGAGGAAAAAAGATGAATAAGAAAAAAAAGCAAACGACAAAAGGAAAAATTATATCTGCGGCTTGGAAATTGTTCTACAAAAAAGGCTATGACAATACGACAGTTGATGAAATCATAGCTGCTTCTGGGACCTCAAAGGGGTCGTTTTACCACTATTTTAATGCAAAAGACGCATTGTTAAGTTCGCTGTCTTATATCTTTGATGAAAAGTATGAGGAGTTGATTTTGGAAATGGATGCGGATATGAATAGCTATGAAAAGCTGATTTATATGAATCATTCTTTGTTTGAAATGATTGAAGACAGTGTGTCAAAAGAACTATTGGCATCTCTTTATTCTTCTCAGATTGTGACGAAAGGTGAAAAGCATTTATTGGATCAGAATCGTTATTACTATCGTCTGCTGAATCAGATTATAGCTGAAGGACAACAGAGAAAACAAATCAAAGCGGATATGACTGTTCATGAAATGGTGAAGATCTACGCACTTTGCGAAAGAGCCCTGCTTTATGATTGGTGTATTTCCCAAGGGGAGTATTCATTAGTAGCGTATAGTGATAAGCTGATGCCTATGTTTTTACAGGAGTTTCGGGCGTAGTAGCAAGCGGCGATTTTAATTCACCTTTGTTTGTGTCATCACATTTCAAAGGAGGAATAACCATGGATTTTATGCCACAGATTAGATCGGCAGAATATAGATTTTTAACGATAGACTCCCATACGATGGGAGAGCCTACTAGAGTGGTGATCAAGGGATTTCCACAGCTAGAAGGAGAGACCATGATAGAACGCAAACAGTATCTCGAAAAAAATCTGGATCATTTAAGGCAGGCATTGATGTTAGAACCCAGAGGGCATAGGGATATGTTTGGAGCTATTGTGATGGAACCTATCAGCAAAGAGGCGCATTTGGGAGTCGTTTTCATGGACAGTGGCGGTTATCTCAATATGTGCGGTCATGGAAGTATTGGGGTAGCCACTGTAGCAGTGGAGACAGGTCTCGTACCTGCCACTGAACCTATTACAGAAGTGGTGCTTGAAGCACCGGCAGGTATCATTTATACAAAGGTACTGGTAGAGGGCGGCAAAGCCAAAGAAGTCAGTATTACCAATGTGCCAGCCTTTATTTACAAGGAAAACATACAAGTGGAGCTAGAAGGCTTTGGCTCTTTTAAACTAGATATATCTTTTGGAGGCAGTTTTTTTGCATTGGTAGATGTACAAGAAGTGGGCCTTGAAATTGATATAGATCATTTGCCTATTCTCACAGATTTGGCCATGCAATTACTTGATAAACTCAATAGAGAACTTGATATTAGACACCCTTATTTGGACATTACAACAGTTGACTTAGTAGAATTTTATGGTAAGGCAACTAATCCTAAAGCCACGATGAAAAACGTGGTGATCTTTGGGGATTGCCAGACAGACCGCTCTCCTTGCGGAACGGGCACCAGTGCCAAAGTTGCAGCGCTTTATGGAAAAGGCAAGCTAAAGCTCAATGAGGAGTTTATTTATGAAAGTATTACCGGCTCTATGTTTAAAGGTGTTGCTATTGAAGAAACCTCGGTGGGAGACTACAAAGCAGTTATTCCAAGAATTACTGGCAGTGCGTATGTGACAGGTATGAATGATATTATCATCGATACAGAAGATCCCTTAAAGTATGGTTTTTCTCTAAGAAAACTATAGACTCTTGTACAGACTAGGGTTTAGACTAAGGTACAAAAAAAGTTATTTTTTTAACAGAAACTCTTGACAAGATATATACTTGTGTTAAAATGTAATAAAAATATACTTATATACATTTGGTGTATAAATATGCAATTGGTTTGTCGAAGAAGATAGATTGCAGGTTTACCTATCAAAATATACTCAGATGCAAAGGCGCGTCATTCTTAGGAATGATGCGCTTTTTTATTAATTAAAAGGAGGAAGAAAAGATGAAAAAATTAGTGAGATTAGTTTCAGTTTTAATGGTGATGATGATGATGTTTGTGGCCGTGACAGGTTGCAGTGAGAAGAAAGCTGAGGCCCCAGCCAGTGCACCAGCACCAGCAGCAGAACCTGCGGCCCCAGCGGCTGAAGAAAGCCCAGCAGCAGAAGGCAGTATAGCTGGCGCATTAGAAGGCGTTGAATTATCAGTAGGTACATCTGGCTTATTTGCACCCTTTTCATATTATAATGAAGATGGGACCACACTTATTGGTTACGACTTAGATTTCTTAAAAGCCCTACAAGATCTTTTAGGATTTACAATCAAAAATGATACTGTACAGGCCATGGATTACTCAGCACTTACAACTTCTGTAGCAGAAGGCAAACTAGATATTGCTATGGCAGCACTTTGCGCTACAGACACAAGAAAAGAAGTTATGAATTTCTCTGATACATATTATGATTCAGGACAAATCTTAGTTATTAATAAAGAAACCAGTCCAAAGGAAATTACAGCAATTGATTCACTTAAAGACGGAAAATATAAAGTAGCCGTTGAAAAAGGAACAGCTTCTCACCTGTACGCACAAGCAAACATTGCTGAAAGCGGTATAGAGGTACATGATACGATTACTACAGCTTATGAATCTTTAGAACAAGGCAAAGTAGCTGCACTGATTCAAGACACACCAGGTATTGCATTCTACATCAAAACTAAAGAAGACACAAAACTTGAAATGATAGGTGATGAATTTAATCAAGGGCAAGCGCCTTATGCAGTAGCAGTATCTTTTAATGCTTCCAAAGAGCACGAAGCACTTGTTGAGACAATCAACGCTGCAATCAAAGAGCTTACAGAAAACGGCACTATGGGGAAAATAGATACACAGTGGTGTAAGTAATAGCAGATCACAGTCAGCTCAGATGCAAAGGCGCGTCATTCCTAGGAATGATGCGCCTTTGCATCTGATGATGTGTAAACAACAGAAAATACGATTCGGATTATGACAGATGGGAAGTGGGCGAATGGATTTTTTATTAGTATTAGTACCGATGATCTTTAGAGGGTTAAAATACACACTCATAATAGCTGTTGTGGGGATTATCTTAGGTTTTATAATCGGGAGCTTAAGCGGATATGCACTCCAGAGCAAAAATAAAGTTGCAAAAACAGTGGCAAATATTTATATTTGGCTGATCAGGGGCACCCCTTTGATTGTGCAGGCTTTATATATTTATTATGTAGTACCTAAAATTTTAAATGTGAATTTGAGCAGTAATGCAGCAGGTATTATCGTTATCACATTAAATTCTGGTGCATTTATTTCAGAAATCGTTAGAGGCGCACTGCAAGGTATCAATTACGGTCAAGTAGAAGCAGGCCTTTCTCTAGGGTTATCAGCGAATCAAACCTTATGGCATATCGTTGTACCTCCAGCTTTTAAAGCCATGGTACCGGCACTATTTAATCAATTCATTATTACCGTAAAAGACACAGCATTACTATCGGTTATTGTTGTTAATGAAATTACAAAACAAATTCAAAACTATGCAGCGCTTAGTTATAAAACAATTGAAGCCTATACAACAGGAGCTATTTTCTACTTAATCATTATTTCAGTCTTGATTCAAATTCAAAAATTAGTAGAAAAGAAAATGGGGGTGAAACAATGATAAGAATTTCTCATTTGTCTAAGAGCTTTGGAGATAACGAGGTACTTAAAGATATCAGTGTGATGATAGAAGAAAAAGAAGTGGTCTGTGTCATTGGCCCTTCAGGATCTGGGAAAAGCACACTGCTAAGATGTATTAACCAATTGGAAATGCCCACTAATGGTACCATTAGATATCATGGCAAAAATCTTCTGGATAGTACAGTAGATATTCGCCAATTCAGAGAAGAAGTTGGGATGGTGTTTCAAAGATTTAATTTATTTCCGCTTAAAACAGTTTTAGAAAATATCATGTTGGCACCGGTTTTAACAAAGAAAAAGAATAAAAAGGAAGCTAGAGAAAAAGCCATGGAACTTCTTAAAAAGGTAGGGTTAGAAGAAAAGGCTGATGCAATGCCCGCTACTTTATCGGGAGGGCAAAAGCAGAGGGTGGCTATAGCCAGAGCTTTGGCCATGGAGCCAAAGGCACTGCTGTTTGATGAACCTACCTCTGCCCTTGATCCAGAATTGGTGGGAGATGTACTGGAGGTTATGAAAAACCTGGCTAAAGAGGGGATGACCATGATCATTGTAACCCATGAGATGGGCTTTGCCAGAGAAGTAGCAGACAGAGTCATTTTTATGGCAGACGGTTATATTGTAGAAGAAGATAAGCCAGAGAAAATTTTTACCAATCCAAAAGAAGAGCGGACGAAAGCTTTCTTAGCGAGAGTACTGTAAAGTCTATTTTTAAAAGCACCTTTATTCTCTAGGTGCTTTTTGAGTATAATGAAGGGGACTGAATTTTATTATTTATGAGGAGGTGCCCTATGGAGGTACCTGTTATTTTAAATATCCAGAAGTATTCCGTGCATGACGGAGATGGGATCCGTACCACAGTGTTTTTCAAGGGGTGTCCCCTAAGGTGCGCCTGGTGCCACAACCCGGAGAGCCAACATTATCAAAAGGAGTTACTGTATTATGCTGAAAGATGCAGTCTATGCGGGGAATGCGTCACTGTTTGTCCTCAAAAAAGCTTGTATCTTAAAGAAAAAGGTATTGGGATGGATGAAGGGCACTGTGAGTTGTGTGAAAGCTGTGTAGAAGACTGTATAAGCGGGGCACGGGAAGCTGCAGGAAAGCAGTATACCATCAAAGAGTTAATGAAGGAAATCGAAAAGGATAGAATGTTTTATGAAGAGTCTCAAGGAGGCGTCACATTGTCTGGCGGTGAGGTGATGACTCAAAATATGGATTACATAGTAGCTTTACTGAAGCAGCTAAAGAAAAAAGGATATCATGTCGCAGTAGATACTTGCGGGCAGGCACCTTGGTCTCATTTCGAAAGGGTACTTCACTATGTGGATACATTTTTATATGATATCAAGCATATGGATGCAGCAAAACATAAGGCATTAACTGGAGTAAGTAATGAATTAATCTTAGAGAACTTAAGGCGATTAGGTGAAGCCAAAGCGAGTATTTATCTTAGAATGCCCCTTATAAGGGATATGAATGATGACCCGGGAAATATCAGCGAAGTAATAGACTATATTAAAAAAGGTATCTCTCCTCAGAAAATATTTTTATTGCCTTATCATGCTACAGGTATGGATAAATATCCGCGTCTGGGAAGAGTGTATGAAGGGACACATTTTGAATCCCCTTCTCAAGAAAAACTAGGAGAAATAAAGGAAGTTTTTTGTAAAAGTGGATTAGTGCAGATACAAATAGGAGGTTAATGAGATGGAACGTGGTATGAATAAGCGGATTCAAAAATTGAGAAAACAAAGTGTTGAGACAGAAGCAAAGATCTATATGGAAAGAGCAAAACTTGTGACAGAGGCTTATAAGAAATATGAAGGCACTGTGCCTACTGTACAGCTGCGGGCTTTGGCACTTAAACACTTTTTTGAAAATAAAACCATTTGTATCCACGCGGGAGAACTGATCGTAGGAGAAAAAGGGGATGGCCCCCAATCTACACCTACCTTTCCAGAACTATGCTGTCATACAGTGGAAGACATGAGGGTTATGAATGACAGAAGTCTCATTAACTTTAAGGTGACAGCAGAGGATATGAGGTTTCAAGAAGAGGTTATTATACCTTATTGGGAAAAACGTTCAATCAGGAACAAGATTATTTCCAATATGAGTGATGAGTGGAAAGCAGTTTATCATGCAGGAGTATTCACGGAGTTTATGGAACAAAGAGGGCCAGGACATACAGTAGGATCAGAAAATATCTATAAAAAGGGTTTCTTAGAGTATAAAAAAGAAATTCAAGAAGCTCTTAAAAACTTAGATTTTTTGACAGACAAAGAGGCTTTTGATAAGAGAAATCAGCTAGAAGCAATGGAAACTGCTTGTGATGCCATCATGATTTTAGGGGCACGTTATGAAAAGCTCGCAAGAGAAGAAGCAGACAAAACACAAGATCCCACAAGAAAAGCAGAACTCTTGCAGATAGCAGAGAACTGCTGCGTAGTGCCGGCCAACAGACCAGAGACATACTGGCAAGCCATTCAAATGTATTGGTTTGTCCACTTAGGCGTCACGACAGAGGTCAATCCATGGGATGCTTATAGTCCAGGTAGGTTAGATCAGCATTTATTTCCTTTTTACAACAAGGATGTGGAAGACGGCGTTCTTGACGAACCCAAAGCTCTGGAGCTGCTAGAATGCCTCTGGGTTAAATTCAATAATCAGCCAGCTCCTCCTAAAGTTGGGATTACCTTAAAGGAAAGCAGTACCTATACGGATTTTGCTAATATTAATACGGGGGGTATTACACCAGATGGGCATGATGGGGTGAATGATGTAAGTTACCTGATCCTTGAATGTATGGATGAGATGAAACTGCTGCAGCCAAGCTCTAATGTGCAGATCAGTAAAAAAACGCCTCTTCATTTTATTAAAAAAGCTTGCGAGATCTCAAGAAAAGGCTGGGGACAGCCAGCATTTTACAACACAGAAGCAATTATTCAAGAACTATTGAACGCTGGTAAAACCATTGAGGATGCCAGAAGAGGGGGAACTAGCGGCTGTGTAGAGACCGGTGCCTTCGGAAATGAGGCCTATATTTTGACTGGCTATTTCAATCTTCCCAAAATTTTAGAAATTACTTTATACAACGGATATGATCATGTAAGCGGAACGACACTCGGACTTAAGCTTGGCAATGCAGAGGATTTTCTTTCTTTTGAAGCTTTAATGGAGGCTTATAAAAAGCAGGTTATGCACTTTCTAAACATAAAAATGATGGGAAATAATATTATTGAGAGGATATATGCCGAGTACATGCCAGTCCCTTTCCTATCCGTTATCACCAATGACTGCATTCAAAAAGGCAAAGATTATAATGCGGGAGGTGCTAGATATAATACGAATTATTTGCAAGGGGTAGGTATAGGAACGATTACAGATGCCCTGACAGCTATTAAATACAATGTTTTTGACAAAAAGAAATTCTCAATGAAAGAACTCATTGAAGCCATGATGAATAACTTTCAAAAGGCCGACAGAATCCTTCATCTGGTGAAAAACAAAACGCCTAAATACGGTAATGATGATGATTATGCCGATGACATCATGAAAGAAGTTTTTGATTTTTATCAAAAAAGTGTGACGGGCAGACCAAATATGAAAGGGGGCGTGTATGGGATCAACATGCTCCCAACGACCTGCCATGTCTATTTTGGGGAAGTGATGCTGGCAAGTCCTAACGGCAGACTGGCACATAAGCCTGTATCTGAAGGGATTTCCCCTGAGAAAGGTGCAGATATCTATGGACCGACAGCAGTTATTAAATCAGCAGCCAAAATGGATCATCTAAGAACAGGCGGAACCCTTCTCAACCAAAAGTTTACCCCCAGTGTAGTTGCAGGAGACGAAGGACTTAACCATATGGCAAACCTGGTGAAAACGTATTTTAATATGGACGGACACCATATCCAATTTAATGTCATAGATAAAAATACTTTAATCAAGGCACAGCAAAATCCAGATGAATACCGTGACCTCATTGTAAGAGTGGCTGGATATAGTGATCACTTTAGAAACTTAAGCAAAGCACTGCAGGATGAGATTATTGAAAGGACAGAACAATCCTTCAAGCCAACTTATTAAGGAGGGTAGCTATGAAAAATAAAAGAACAGTTTCTATTAAACATAAGCTTATTGCGATATGTATCGTATTTGCCATTATCCCCTTGCTTATTGTAAATGTTATATCTTCCACCGTATCTAAGAAAGCACTCCGAGAAAACAGTGAACAGTTCACGGCTGAACTCGTGGGACAGATTGCTGTCAATGTTAATGCATTTGTAAATGAGGTAGAAAAAAATGTGACACAGTTTACAATTGGAGAATTGGTGCAAAAAAACCTGATTACACAATATACTTCAGGGAATACTTTGGAGCGGGTTACTGCAACGAGGACCATTGAACAAAGTATCCGTTATTTAAAAACGATGGATAAAAACATTAAAAGTACAGTTCTGATGTTAGCTGGTGATAAGCTTATAGGAGCCGCAGAACAAAATGAGCTTGAAAGTTTTTTAGAGATTAAAAATTTTGAATCTCTAACGGGTGTCATATGGTTAAAGGGTTTAGGTGCAAATACAGATGACATATTCTTTATAAAAAACATAGAGACTTTATCAGAAAGTGATGCGTGTACTGTCATTGTAACTGTTGACCCACAAGGATTTATTAAGAATATAGAAAATATAAAACTGTTAGAGGGCTCCAATGTATACATAACAGATCATAATGGCAAAATGATTTACAATCAAGACCCAGCTGTACTTACAGCAAATGAAAAACTCTGGAAAGAAATAGATGAGACAAAAGAATCCGGCACAATAAGTACGGCTGAAACACTTACGACTTACGCCGTACTGCCAAATGGCTGGTATATTATCGCAGAAATCCCTGTAAAGTCTTTAACCAGTCAATTAGATGCCAGTACAGCCAGCATATGGTTCTTGATTTTATTTGTAAGTATACTTGCAGTGCTTATAGGCAGTGTAGTATCTAGAGGGTTTTCAAAGCCAATTATCAATTTAATGACGCTTATGAAACGTGCTGAAGAGGGCGATTTGACGATTCAAATAATTGAAAAGGGAAATGATGAAATAGCCAGGCTTTGTATCAGTTTTAATCGTATGATTGCTAATATGCGCGGGCTGCTAAAGGATACTAAGCTGGTAATTGCAGAGACCCTAGATGACAGCAAAGTACTGCACGGTTCCACTGAGCAGTCCGTTGAAACCTTTGAGCAGCTGAGTATGTCCATTGAAGGGATTGCTGAAGGGACCACGCAGCAGGCAGAAGATGCTCAGCAGAGTGCTGAGGTGATGACAGCTTTAGCGGACAGCATGCAGGAGGTTATGCATCAAACAACTTCCATCTTTACAGCTAATCAAGGGGCGAAAGAAATGATCCAGGTAGCCACAAGCAGCATGGAATTATTAAGTACTACAATGGTATCCTCGATTTCGGCCGCTGTTCAAATTCAAGACAGTATTCTAGAACTCAGTACATTGACCAAAAATATTAAAGACATCATGAAGTTAGTAGATGACATCAGTGAACACACAAATCTTCTGGCCCTCAATGCAAGTATTGAAGCTGCACGGGCAGGTGAAATCGGAAAAGGTTTTGCAGTGGTCGCCGGAGAAGTCAGAAATCTGGCGGAGCAATCAAAAAAAGCCACAATCAGCGTCAGAGAGACCATCTATACAATAGAAGCCAAAACAAAAGATACGGTCAGTCTAGTCGAAAAATCGAACACTATCTTTGCTAGTCAAGAGGAAGCCTTAAACAAGGTTAATGAAACCTTCTTTAGCATCATTGAGACCCTCAAAAGTATGGGTGTTAATTTGGAACAAGTGAATGGCAGGGTTCAAAACATGAGATTATTAAAAGATAAGATGGTCAATAAAATAGATAATATTGCTACGGTTACACAAGAATCCGCGGCTTCTACGGAGGAAGTCAGTGCATTAAGCGAAGAACAAAAAACCGTCATTGGCAATCTCTATAATTTGTCTAACAAACTTACGGCAACTATGGAAAAACTTACTATTTCCATACAGACCTTCAAAGTCGACTTAATTCATCCAAACAAGAACTAAAGCCTATAGATAATTATAAACTCATGTTAATAAGGGATATCTCTCACTCAACTCGGAGATATCCCTTTATTTAGAATAAATTTTTCAATAGCATAAGCTACGCCGTCTTCTTCGTTGGATTTTGTCATATACTTAGCGGTTTTTTTAATGATATCATCAGCATTAGACATAGCTACTGGATAACCTAAATCCATAGAAAGCATCGAATAGTCATTTTCACTGTCACCGAGAGCCATTATTTCACTAAGAGAGATATGACGTGCTTTAGCATAGGCAGAAAGTGCTGATCCCTTTTCGGCAAGATGATCTGTGATCTCGATATTGGTGGAAAAAGAAGAGGAAACAGCCAGTTCATTAAAAGCGGTTAGTACCTTTTTTGCAGCACTTAAGCCCTCAGTATCCGGACTGCTTGCTGAAACCTTATAAATTACTAAATCAGGGGCCATCAGCTCCTCAAGATGATTGACATAAGTGATAGAGGATAAAATACGAGGGATGCGAAGCTCAAAATTTTCAGTTGTTTTACCAGATTTTTGAAAAGCCGGGATAACACAGTTGAAAAAGTTGGAACGCATTTCTTCCTGTGAGAGAGTAGTATAAATACCTTTATTAGTCTGGATATTGTCAGCTAAGTGATAGTCTTTAAATATTTTTAAAATCTCCATAACCGTAGCTTTGGCTAGGGGGATTTCAGAAAGAATGGTACCGTTAAAGTCATAAGAAGCCGCGCCATTCATACAAATACAATTACACTTGATATCAGCTTCTTCAAGAATATGTTTGATATCATAAAAATTACGGCCAGAATTAATAATAAATTCAATTCCAAGACGTTGAATTTTTTTTATAATAAGTGCGGTTTTTTCAGTAATCTGACTTTCATCATTTAATAAAGTGCCATCCATATCTGCAGCAACAAGCTTGATCACTAGAATCACTTCCTTTAAATTTTATTGTAG
>JARBTY010000060.1 GCA_029239935.1 Clostridia bacterium
GAACCTAAGACCATACCATATAGACCATTAACTGCAAAAACAAAAAAACAACATTTCAAGATATATCTACTCTGTTTATCTAGTTTTGTATAAAATGATTGCTTCATATCACTAAAATCTCCTCTCTATGTTAAAACAGCTCAATGTTGTCTATTATACCACACTCCCCAATAATTTCAATACTCTATAGCTTTTCCCTCTCTTAGTTAAGCATTTTTCCCTTTTCTCCCATATCCATAAAAAAACAGCTCTGTCATGGGCAGAACTGCTGATAAATCTCTTTATCTTTATTTATGGGAAATCACATAGGCTTGTGCCGGCGTCATAAGATGTTCTGAGGTTGTGAGACGCTTCATCGTCATAAAGTACGCAATTGCCAAAGGCACACAGGCGCCAATCCACGCTAAAGGATTCGCAAGCACCGCTCCTGTAAAACCCAAATGTTTCGACAATACAATAGCCGCAAAAGTCCTCATGAAAAGCTCCATAATGCCTGCAACTGTTGGAATAAAACTTTGACCAAGTCCTTGCAGCGTATACCGATAAATAAATAAAAGCGCCAGTACAAAATACAATATCCCATTTGTTACAAGATAAGTTTGTGCCTGTGATAAGACTTCTGGCTGACCTGCTCCTATAAAAAGCGCAATAAGCTTTCGACCTGCAAAAATATTGATAAAAGCAATCACTATACTAAATGTGATGGACATCATACAGCACTGCCTCACACCAAGACGTATTCTTTGGATATTGTTAGCCCCATAATTTTGTGCTGTGTAAGTGGCCATTGTAATACCAAAGGACATCATTGGCAGGATTGCCACCATATCAATTTTTTGAGCTGCCGTATAAGCTGCGACAGATACTGCCCCCAAGTTATTCAGTGCAAACTGAAGCATTATTGCTCCAATAGCAATAATAGAAGCCTGAAAAGCCATAGGCAAAGCTACTCTTAAGTGTTCCCATAAAATAGCTTTTGATAAATACCAATGCGTCTTTTTAAGCTTTAAAACCGGCAGTTTATGTCTAATATAAAAAAAGCATAAAACAGCTGAAAAAGCCTGTGAAGTGACTGTCGCCCACGCCGCCCCAGCTACTCCCATAGAAAACGTCAAAATAAGTACAAAGTCCAAAATAATATTTAAAACACAAACTACTGCTAAAAATACCAACGGCGTTTTACTATCTCCCAATGCCCTTATAATATTTGAAAACAGATTGAAAAACATTGCTGCTGCAATGCCCCAGTAAATCACAATAACATACCGATAGGCATCCTCTATGATTTCCGGCGGTGTCCTCATCAGTTCCAAAATAGGACGCGCAAGCGTACTGCTGACAACCGTCAAAACTATTGTAATCCCTAAACTCAGCACAATACTAGCAGTATAACTGCTTTTTATACCTTCTTCATCTCCTGCCCCAAAACGCTGCGCAGTAATGATTGAAAGTCCAGAAGTAAATCCTATAGCAAATCCCAGAATAAGAAACATAATGCTTCCTGTACATCCCACTGCTGCCAGAGCATTTACGCCTATGGTGCGGCCTACAATAAAAGTATCTGCCATATTATAAAGCTGTTGAAAAAAGTTTCCCATTAAAAGTGGCATTGCAAAAAGAAAAATCAACTTAGCAGGACTTCCTGAGGTCAAATTTTTTGTCATACCATTTCTCACCTGCCCTTTTATTTAATTTGACCAACCTCTCCCCAGAGTCCCGTTCTCTCTATTGACAGCCTAAACCCGAATTGCCCGTTTAGCTACCATACAAATCTATAGTATTCCTTGAAGTTTACTTTAAGTCAATAACTTTTTTATCCCTTTTTCTATGTTGACAATTTTCAATAAAAAAAGTAATCTATAGGCATATTGACTGAGATTAGGAGATGAAAAAGATGAATTATACTATTTCACAAGTAGCTGAAAAATTCCATATAGAATCCCATACCCTCCGGTATTATGAAAAAGAAGGCATTATTTCCCCCCAAAAAACCGAACGGGGTATCCGTTATTTTACCCCCTCAGATGTTGAACAGATTGAAATGGTCTGTTGTTTAAAAAGTACTGGTATGTCTCTTAAAGACATCAAAAAATATTTTGATTTGTGCAGCGTAGGAGATGAAACTTTAGATCAACGGATGGAAATTTTTACTTCTCAACGGGAACATATCCTCAGCGAGATCGAAGGTCTACATAAATACCTTGCAAAAATTGAAGGTAAAATCCAGTGGTACAGCGGCTATATCAACTCACAAAAGAACAAATTAAAAGCACCGCTTTAGGCAGTGCTTTTAATTTGTTCTTAAAAAGATATAGCCGCCTCCAGTGCTTGCAAAGTGATAGAATTGTCTATTACCTTAACGACTTTATTTTGATCAATACACACCACACAAGGGCAGGTTGAAATACCAAGTTTTTTAGCTATGCCATCGGATTTATAAGTATCTATCTTTGTTACACCAATTCGATTGCCATGTTTTGACTTAAAAGTATCAATGATAGGTAGGATTTCCCTGCAAATACTATCTGCAGCATTATATAAATAAACAACAGATGCTTTGCCTTCATTTAAAATCTGACTTTCATAAATTTCATCTTCTGCAATATACCTTTCAGCAGCATAGCCAGCAATTGCCCCATCTCCTACAGCTGTTGCCACCTGTTTTAAAAATTTGTCTCTAATATCTCCTACAGCAAAAACCCCTGGTACATTGGTTTCCATTTTTTCATTTGTTAACAAATAACCTCCCCTATTCATATCTAACACACCATTAAATAGCTCTGTATTAGGCAAATACCCAATAAACAAAAAGCAGCTGTCTACCTTATAAGGTAAAAGCTCTTGTGTTTTAAGATTCTTAAGCATCACTGTGTCTAATCTTTCAGCTCCTTCAAAGCTCTCCACCACAGTGTTCCATACAAATTCCATTTTTGAATTAGCGAGTGCCTGCGTTTTGGCAATTTCATTACAATCCATTTTTCCTTCTTCATGCATCACTGAAACAATGACTTGATCTGCAAATTTAGTAAGGAACATCCCTTCTTCAATAGCAGCATCTCCGCTACCTATTACCATAACCGTTTTACCAGTATTAGCAGCTGCATCACAGGTTGCACAAAAAGATATGCCTTTATCATATAAGTACAATTCTTCATTTTTGGCACCGGTTAACCGTGGTTTTCCACCCCCTGCCGCGATGACAACTTTCGCTAGATAGGTTGTTCTAAAAGTTTCTACTATTTTTATGTCCTTTTCAAAACTCACTGATTTAACATCTGTAAGCTTAAAGTCAACTCCAAACTTCTTGGCCTGCTTATGGAACAAATCCATCAGTCCAAGTCCCGTTGCACCTTCTGGAAATCCTGGATAATTCTCTATTTCATTGGTATAGGTAGCAAGTCCACCAACCAATGATTTTTCTAAAATTAGTGTTTTCAGTTTGGCCCTTCCGCAATAAATACCCGCTGTCAGTCCCGCTGCTCCGCCGCCAATAATAATCACGTCATAACTTTCAGTCTTTTTACTCATCTTAACTAGCCTCCTATATTTTATACACCTCAATAAGTTAAGAACAGGAACTGTACATTAAAAATCAGCTCCTGTCCTATTGATCACACTATAAGTGATTATCTACCCACTCATCTGCCTTTTACATAAAATACTTAGCAAGCATTTTGCTGCCAATAAAAGCTCCGACTAACAAAAAGGCTCCAAAAACCCATCCCGATAAGGATAAGGATGCTATCGCAGTGAATAATGCACCAATATTACAACCACCTGCCATTCGTGCACCATACCCCATCAGAAGACCTCCTAAAACAGCTGCCACTATCTGTTTAACAGATTTTATCTTTTTAATTTTAAATTCGGAAGCAAAAAGTGTAGCAGCTAAAGCTCCAAATATAATACCTAAATTCCTTATAGTTCCACCATCGCCGAAAAACCCTTTTGCCAATAACGTCTGCGACTTTTCATCAGCAAAATAAGCCCAACTGCTGACATCTCCTCCAATAAGCTGATAAACCCAGGCCCCCCAATTTGCAAAAGTACTGGTAACACCCCAGCCACTTTCCAGAACAGCAAAGTGCGCAATTTGAAAAACAGCTAGCAGTGCTGCTCCCGCTACATAAGTAAGCGGTTCTTTCATAAGTTTTTTGTAAGTAGGATTACTACCTAACTGAACGAAAAATGTTTTCAATACCTACACCTCTTTCCATTAAAGAGAAATATAAAATGCATCCTACTTTGTTTTTTCAATAATAAGTTCCCATTCACCATCATCAACTTCTTCTATTTCTACGTTATATCCTTGTTTTCTTGCCCATTCAGGTACATTTTTCATCGCACAGCTATGATCAATAGAAACAATCAGTACATCCCCTACCTTAAGCTCTGAAATCTTTTTTTCGGTTCTCATCAATGGTACTGGACACGCCTCGCCTAAACAATCTAAAGTAAACTCTGCCATCATTAAATCCTCCTATTTTTTATTCTGAACTTCCCATTTTTTTCTGCTGCCATTTTACAGCGGCTATGTAGAGCAATAAAATAATGCCCCCTTGAACCACCAAAGCACCAAACCATCCAAATAAATCCGGTAAAAATACTTTAGGTGCATTTTGATTCAGTTTACCCCAAAAGCCCATATCATGAGCACCCCAAAGTGAACCTGCTACAAAAAAGACCAGTGACAGCATCTGCATTGTGAATCCTTCTCCAACACGCATCAACGTTCCTGAAGCACAGCCTCCAGCAATGACCATACCAATACCAAATAGTATTGCCCCAAGCATCAAAGGAATACCTATTGGGGATACACCAGCCATCTCCAACGTCTTTTCTGCACCACTTAGTGTACTATGATATTTGATTGCAACATAACCTACAGTTGCAAGCCCCACCGCTACTAATACTGCCCTAGTTACAGAGGTACTTCCTGTTATACACGGGTCACGAAAGGCTGCTGTAAAGCAAAAACGTGAGCGCTGCAGAATATACCCAAAAGCAATACCAAACATCCAGTATATAGGTAGCTTAGTACCATTAGCAGCGATAACAAATCCTAAGGGAATCAATATAACTGTTAAAAGTATTGCATAAGGTATTTGACTCTTTTTAGGTTTGCGACCACTTCTAATACGGGTAGCTCCTGTTGCTAAATTTTCTTGCATCCTTAACACCTCCTTGAATTGTTAAATAATTATCATTGCCTGAAAATAGTATAACATAATCCTTATATCCCCTGTTAATGGAGTTTTTAATAGGGTATAAGAAAAACTTATAACCTTATTTTTGTAAATTTGGTATAATATAAACTGTAGAGGAGGCAATAACTATGCATATAGACTATTTGAAGATGTTTATCCATGTTGTGGATCAAGGAAGTATTTCAAAGGCAGCAGAAGCTATGAATATTTCTCAGTCCGCACTTAGTCAACAAATTAAATCCATCGAACAAACTCTGAATATTAAATTATTGGAGCGCAGTCACAACGGGGTTATTCCCACTCTGTACGGAAAAATTGTCTACACCTATGCTCAAAATTTATCAGTTACCTATGACCATATGCTTTATGAACTTGCTGAACTCGACAATGCTGAAAGTGTTCTAAGAATTGCTGCAACACCTATTATGTATTCTTATGCCCTGCCTTGTACGCTATATCATGTAAAAAATGAATTTCCTAACTTCAGATTAGAGATAGAAACAATGACTAGTTTTTCGATTGAAGAAAAAATACTTAATGACACCGCTGATATTGGTTTTATCGTTGGTAAACCTAAGAATAAAGAATTACAAAGCAAGAAAGTATTTTCTGATAAAATTATGCTAGTTTCAGGCGAAGATACAACTATTCCTAGTCATATTTCATGCGATTCACTTTGTCAATACCCTTTACTCATGATGTCAAAAACTCAAAAAACCAGGCAGATTCTAGATGCTTACTTACAACAAATAAAAATCGACCCCAACAAGTTAAAAGTTTTATATGAACTAAACTCCATGGAGTCCATTAAACTCTCCGCTGTTAATGGTTATGGGATGGCCTTTGCTCCCTATATGAGTATCAAAAAAGAGCTGTATAATAAACAGCTCCGCATTATAAATATTGATTGCTTTGGTTTAGAAAATGAATACTACGCCATTCGTAAAGCTAGTACTGGTCATAAAAGTACTGCTCATAAAAAACTTATTTTGTATATTGAAAAAATATTACAGGATACTATTTGTTAGAAATCTCGATTTCCCAAACACCACTGATAACCTCATTTGCAACATATACCAAATGATGTGCTTTACAAAATTGGGCTAAAGTAGTCACTGTACAACTATGATCGGTTATGAGCTGTACCGATGCACCGTTTTTAATAGCGGTCATTTTTTTTTGCAGTTTCATGATAGGTATGGGACAAATATCCCCCAAACAATAGATTTTCTCCATGTTTACCACTTCCAATCATTCATTTATACTGATACATTACACTGTTTAATCTTTTTTATTTAAAAGTGCCTTGTGCCTTGGTATTTAAAGATTAATCATCATCTCATCTACGTAAACTGCTGTCCCTGATATTTCTACTTTTATTTCTGCTTCCTGCCTTTTGATATGGACATATACCGCTCCATTCCTGCCTATCTCTTGTCCTTGTTCTACAACTAATTCTAATTGAGATGCATCAGGTTTCATATAAATGGCGTAGTAGGCCCCCATAACACCAGATGCTGTTCCTGTCACCGCATCCTCAATGGTCCCCGAATAGGGAGAAGAAAAATGTCTAGCATGCATATGCTTACTAGCATCGATGGTTTCCAAACAAAAAGGATGAATTGAGGCACGGGGCATCTGTGTTAATGCTTCAGGAAATCTTTGATTCTTAGGTTTCATAGCCGCAAATGTCTCTAGCTTTGTTACAGGTACAAGCAGCGTCCACGCACCAGTACTTCCATACACAATAGGCAAAGCAGGATGGATATCTGCTGCATCTATTTCTAATACCTCTGCAAGCATTTCTTTGGAACCTTTATACATTTCAAATTGAGGAGCTGCCTGTGTCATTCTAATTCTGATTTCCCCTCCTTCGTCAAAGACTTGAATAGGCAAAACTCCTGCTTTGGTCTCAATCGTTAGAAAACCTGTATCTTGAAGAAGCCCTTTTGTTTTGAGGGCATAGAGAGTCGCTATCGTTCCATGACCACACAAATTTATTTCATGTCCCGGTGTAAAATACCTCATACCTAAATCAGCTTTTTGAGACTTAACTATAAATACTGTTTCATTAAATCCAACCTTATAGGCAATCGCCTGCATTTCGGCATCTGTTAAATACGCATTATCTATAACAATACCTGCTGGATTTCCTTGACCTTTTTTAGATGTAAAAGCATCATAATGATATACTGTTATCTGTTTCATCCCCTTAACTCCTCCGTTCAATGATGATTCTCCCTTTGAAACTTTGTTTTATAGTTGTTATATTTTTAATAAGTTGTGATACGAATTAATATTTCTAGCATATCCTTTTGTGCGACACTGTGTCAATATATTCTTATATGCTTTAAAAATTCAAGTGACTTGTTTTTTAAAAGTCACTATGATAGAATTTAGGAAAATATGTCAAAGGAGTTGACGCTATGTTTGAAAATATTGCCTTATCTCAAAATATCAGCTTTATAATTGTTTTTGTCGAAGGACTTTTGTCTTTTTTTTCTCCCTGTGTGATTCCACTTATTCCAGTTTATTTCAGTTACTTATCAGGTAATGTATCTCAAGTGAATGCAAATGGTCTTATGGTTTATAATAGAAAAAAACTTTTTTTTCATACTATTTGTTTTGTATTAGGTATTTCCTTCGCATTTTTTATCCTTGGCATGTCTTTTACAGCCCTAGGGAGTTTTTTTCAAAGTCATAGGCTCTTATTTACCCGCATCGGTGGTATTGTCATTGTCTTTTTAGGGCTTTTCCAAATAGGGTTCTTAAATTTTCACTTTCTTCAACATGAAAGAAAGTTTCACCTTAGCTTGGGCACAAAAAAAATAAATCCCCTATTGGCATTTATTATGGGCTTTACATTTAGTTTTGCATGGACTCCTTGTGTAGGTCCTGCACTTTCTTCTGTACTGATTATGGCTTCAAGTTCAAAAAGTGCTCTTTCGGGCAATTTACTTGTCCTTATTTATGCCATAGGATTTATTATCCCTTTTCTGCTCCTTGGCTTATTTACAACGCAAGCCCTCAACTTTTTAAAGCATAAAAGAAATTTTATGAAGTACACTGTAAAAATAGGCGGTGGACTACTTATCCTGATAGGTATTATGACTTTTACCGGATGGATGAATAGTCTTTCGAGTTATCTCAACACTTATACTTCTTCTTATTCTAAAAACGATGAAAAAGCCCTAGCTGCTCAGACTGCTGAAAAAGCAAATGAACCTTCACCGCCTGTTGTGACTCCTGATTCCGCTGACAATGTCACTGAAGAAGCGGCAAGCCAAACCTCAGATTTAATGCCAGCCATTGACTTTACCCTAACTGACCAATATGGCAATAAGCATACCCTTTCTGACTATAAAGGCAAAGTGGTCTTTTTGAACTTCTGGGCCACTTGGTGTCCACCTTGCAGAGAAGAAATGCCCCATATCGAGGAGCTTTACAATACCTTTGGACAAAATAATAATGAGGTTATTTTCTTAGGTGTGGCAAATCCAAAAACGGATGCTTACCCTCACAATCAAGATGTTGAAAAAGATGAGGTAACTACCTTTCTTCAGGACAACGGCTATACTTTTCCAACGGTTTTCGATGAGACAGGCGAATTTTTCAACCAGTATGCTATTTCTGCATTTCCCACCACCTTCATGATTACTAAAGAAGGGAATATCTATGGATATGTTCCAGGTATGCTGACAAAAGATATGATGCAAAATATTATTGAACAAACCTTAAATCCTGTGGACTAATTTGTCACATTTTAGAGCACACCTTCTATTTAACTTCAAAGGAGTATCATTATGAAAAATCATTATCAGCTACCCTGTAATATTGCGCAGACTTTAAATATCCTCGGTGACAAATGGACACTGCTGATCTTACGTCAAATCATGTCCGGTCATGCAACCTATAAAGAAATACAAGAACACCTCGAAGGCATTCCCAGCAACTTGCTTGCCAGCCGTTTAAAAACCTTGGAACAAGATGCCCTTATCCTCTGTAAACTCTATCAGCACCACCCTCCCCGTTATCACTATATGCTTACAGAAAGCGGCAGGGATTTAGGCGATGTGTTTAACAGTCTCATTCTTTGGGGCCAAAAACACCTCAAAGAATGTCCGAGAGAACTGATCCATACCCCTTGTGAACATCCCGTTGAACTTCAGTATTATTGTCCCCACTGTAATACGGTGGTTAATAAAGCAGAAATTACATCCAATGCCCCTGCTCAATCTTGAGTAGGGCTTCTTTTTTATCAAGTCCCCCTGCATAACCTGTTAAGTTTTTTTTGGCACCTACTACTCGGTGGCATGGGATTAAAATTGAAATGGGATTGTGTCCAACAGCGCCTCCTACTGCCTGTGCAGACATGGTGGCTACTCCCTTTTGCTGAGCAACCTTTTTTGCAATCTCTCCATAAGTTGTCATTTGACCAAAAGGGATTTCTAAAAGCATGTCCCAAACAGCTCTTTGAAAAGGCGTCCCTTTAGGGCAAAGTTTTAACATGATTTTTTCATCTTTTCCTTCGAAGTAATCCGTCAGCCAAAGACGAAGTGCTTTAAAGACTTCGTGGTCACTATAATCCGTCCACTGATCACTCTGAGATGGATAATATTTTTGCCCCTCAAACCACAGGCCTATAATAGCATCTTGTTCAGCTGCAGCAGTTATACTGCCCAATGGGGTGTCTATCTGACATCTGTATATCATTACTATCATTCTCCTTTTCAGATGAGTTACCTATATAAAATTTTGCAGCACTACATTTTTAATACAACCATTTCTTCCGCTGCTTTTGATGACAAGCCCATCGATATCATTGATAAACTTGGAGAACTTAGCGTATCCATAATTTTTTATATTAAACTCTGGATAGGTGTTAATCATCCATTGATTAAGCTGTCCCAGATTCATCTCTGGATCGCCATTTCCCTTCACAAACTCAAAAGTTGCCTTTTTTATCATAGCTATACTGATATTATTATCCTTTAAGTGAACAAATACAGCGCTTCTATTTTTATGAAGTACCAGACATTCAAAACTTGTTAAGAATTTTGACAATTTTGTATACCCATAATTTCGGACATCAAAATCGGGATATCTTTTGAGAATGCGGTTTCCCAGTTCTCCAATGCTGATGCCTTTATCTTCATCCCCATTTTCATTAATAATATTAATCATTGCTTTTTCAATGGTTTCAATATCTGTCATATTTTTTGCTTCTTTAGCTTTTTGCTCCACCCTATGTTTTCTTTCTGCCGTATCATTTTCTGCTGACTGTTCTTCATCTTCAGTTAAAATATCAAGGTATTTAAAAATGTTACAAGCTACACTAAAGGGTCTAGGGGTTTTGATTTCACCCATTCCTATGACCATCATCCCTGATTCTCTCAGACGAATCACAAGTTTTGTAAAGTCACTGTCGCTGGAGACGATACAAAAACCTTCTACATTTAAAGAATATAAAATGTCCATTGCATCAATAATCATTGCGGAGTCCGTTGCATTCTTCCCAAACGTATAACTATACTGCTGAATAGGCGTAATGGAGTTTTCAAGCAACACATCTTTCCAACCCGCCAATGCAGTATTCGTCCAATCTCCATAGATTCTTTTATAAGTCACAATACCATAATTTGAAATCTCATCCAAAATATACTTAATGTATTTAGAAGATACATTGTCTGCATCAATTAACACGGCAAATCTTTTTTCTTCGGCCATTACTCATAACCTCCTATCTTTTCGTTTCTCTGTATCTATTGTAACATAATTTCTATGCAATACCTACGGCTATCCTTATTATTTTACTGTCCCTCACTCCAAAAAACAGACCTCAAGCAAGTCTTATTACTTGAGATCTGTTTTTCATTTTTAAAGTTTATTAATAATGGATGCATTGTAGGCGGCACCAAAGCCATTGTCTATATTGACAACACTTACACCGCTTGCACAGCTGTTAAGCATGGATAATAACGCAGAAAGCCCTCCAAAGTTTGCCCCATATCCAACACTTGTAGGAACAGCAATAACAGGTTTGTCCACAAGTCCTCCGATAACGCTTGCCAGCGCCCCTTCCATACCTGCAATGACGATAACAACTTTTGCACCTCTGATAATATCTAGCCTAGAAAAAAGTCTATGGATACCTGCGACGCCCACATCTACTACCTTTTCAACCCTGTTTCCAAGAAGAGCTGCTGTTTCCGCTGCCTCTTCTACCACTGAAAGGTCTGATGTTCCTGCTGAAACAATAGCAATGTAGCTGTCTGTTAGATGTTCTTCCTTTTTTCTGATAGTAAGGGTTCTGCCAAGGGGATTATAGTTAACCTCTGGACATATTTCTTTTACTGCCAGGTACATTTCTTCATTAGCTCTAGTGCCCAATATATTATTGTTTTTTGTGAGCATAAATGCAACAATATTTTTGACCTGCTCAGTCGTTTTGCCTGCACAATAGATCACCTCTGGATATCCCACTCGTATTTCTCTATGGTTATCGATTTTAGCAAAGCCAAGATCCTTAAAGGGCAAATCTTCTAGGGCCTCCATGGCTTGATCTATATCTATTTCCTTGTTTTTTACAGCTTCAAGCAGTTTTTTGATATCTTTTTCATTCATGTGCAATCTCCTATTTTTATCTTTATCGCATTAACTCCCTATTTCTTTAAGATTGTCTCATTCATACTTCCCGTACGGTAACCTTTCATATCCAGAGATACATAGGTGAATCCAATCTCCTGAAAAGCACTGTATACTCTCTCCATCAAGTCCTGCTCAAAAAATTTGTGACGTTCCTTGGGATCTACTTCAATTCTCGCTAAATCTCCATGATGACGAACTCTTACCTGCCAAAAGCCTAAATCCAAGAGCAGCTGTTCTGCCCGATCTACCATTCCCAGTTTTTCTTTGGTAATATGATGACCATAAGGAAATCTTGAGGCCAAACAGGCAAAAGCTTGTTTATTCCATGTAGGCAGTGCCATTTCTTTTGACAGAACTCTAATATCCTCTTTTGTCATCCCTGCTGCCTTTAAGGGACTAACAACCTCCAGTTCTTTAACCGCTTGCATGCCTGGTCTGTAATCCCCCAAATCATCTATATTAGAACCGTCTGCTACATACTTGATGCCATTCTGCTTTGCAACCTCTTTGACTTTTTCAAAAAGTTCGTGTTTACAAAAATAACACCGGTTAACAGGGTTTTCAGAAAACCCTTCTATTTCAAGTTCCTCTGAAATGATAACGATATGCCTAATTCCTAAGTCTTTAGCAAAACGCTCTGCTTCTTTATATTCTCTCTCTGGATAGGTAGACGACCGTGCTGTCACAGCAATAACCTTGTCACCCAGTACATCTGCTGCAACTTTCAAAAGAAAGGTACTGTCCACTCCTCCTGAAAAAGAAACCGCAAGACTTCCCATCTTTTTAATATCTTCTTTTAATTGAATTAATTTTTCATAGCTCTCCATGTGATTCACCTTCCTAATTCTTTGTCCACTTCACTGTAAACTTTTGCAATAGGTATATTGTTTTCTATGGCAATTCTTTTACAGTCTTCATACTCTGCTTTGTATTTGATAAGCTCTCCTCCATAATAAGCATTTTTGACATGGATATCACCGTATTTTGTTTTAACTGTCAAAAATTCTCTGTGAAGCATGGTTTTTTCGACCTTAAATTTCCGAATACCGATAGAGGTTGTAGCCTTAAAAATCACATCTAATATATTCTTTTCCTTGTCCTTATCTATTAATATACTAAGTTTTATAGCAGGTCTTCCTTTTTTCATGATGATAGGCGTTTTAAATACATCTAATGCCCCTGCTTCAAAAAGCTGTTCCTCCACATAGCTGTACAGTTCGGGATTCATATCATCAATATTGGTTTCAAGTATAAACTGTTCTTCCACTTTTTCAGCATTTTCTATTGTTCCTAAATACACTCTTAAAACGTTAGGAATCTCTAACTCCCTATGTCCCAAACCATAACCAACCTTTTCTGTTGTAAAAGCTGTCTGGTCTGTAAACAGCTCTACATTTGCAGCTAAAATCGCCGCCCCTGTAGGCGTTGTCGTCTCAAAGGACACAATGCCGGACTTAACAGGTACCCCTTTTAAAATCTCAACTGTAGCTGGCGCTGGAACAGGGATTATACCATGGGCACATTTTACAAATCCACCTCCCAGCTGAACGGAGGAAGCCATGATTTTATCCACCTTCAAATAGTCGAGGGCAATGGCCGCTCCTACCATGTCTACAATAGAGTCTATCGCCCCTACCTCATGGAAATGCACTTCATCAATAGATTTCCCGTGAACCTTTGCTTCTGCTTCTGCTATTTTCATAAACATAGCTAAACTTGATTTTTTTACGGCATCGGATAGACTGCTGCTATTGATAATCTGTGCAATCTCTTTGAACGTTCTATGAGGGGCATGTCCTTGGTGGCCATGGGTATGTTCATGGTAATCCGTATGTTTATGCGTTAAGATCACATCCACTTTTGTTCCGCTGATCCCATTTTTCATCCCTTTTTCAATACGTATTTGATACTCACCCTCCAACTGAAGTTTTGACAGTTCATCAACCAAATAGTCCTTGTCCACACCTACATCTATCAGGGCCCCTAAATGCATATCCCCGCTGATTCCACTGAAACAGTCATAATATAAAATTTTCATTTTACCTCTCCAAACCTTCGTATTTAATGTTTGATACTCTATTGAGCATAAACCTTAAAGTAAACTCTAAGTCAATACCAAATAAAGCCGTAAAGTTCTTGTTTTATT
>JARBTY010000304.1 GCA_029239935.1 Clostridia bacterium
TTGGCTGCGGCTCATCTTTGCACATTGATTGCTCCCAAAATCGTTTATCCATCAAGCATCCTCCTTATTTGTTTCTTACTTGGTACTGCTAAAAAAATAACATTATGTTATAAGTTATGTAAAAAATAAATAGGAGGAACCAATCCAATCGTGAATTTGTATGGTGAATTCAAGAAGCCCTTCTATGAAAATTAGTTTATCATAGAAGGGCTTACCTATTGTTGTCCAATGAAAGTTATTCTTTTGCTTCGCCAGTCAGATAAGGATTTAAGCCATTGGTATAAAGTGAGGCAATATCGACGCTGCCAGGTTGAACAAACTTATTTTGTTCCATAAGCTTTATCCAAAATTTAACTTTTTCTGGATCAATAGCATTTTCAGTAGGATAAACATTGCCAGCGACTTCTTTGGGATCGATCTTAAATTCTTCTGCAGACATTTTTAAAGCTTCAGCATAATGGTTGTTAATCCAGTGCTGGGTTTTGACAGTAGCAGCAATATAGGCTTTAACAACATCAGGATTATCACGAATGAAATCTTCGCTAAAGGCTCTTACCGAATAGGATGAGCTTGGACCATTGCCGGCAACTGCACCGATTTCATAGCTGGTGATTAGTACTTTTACTCCACCACGATTGCGTGCGACCATTTGGAAGGTGCTATGCATACCCGCGACATCGATCATACCTTGGCGCAATGCTTGCTCAGCTTGGTTGTCAGGCATAACGACAAAGGTAACCTGATCTCGGTCAATGCCGTTTTGACGCAAATATTCACTAAATAGAAGTTCTGCACAACTGCCGAGATAGTTGATGGCAACCTTTTTACCGATCAAATCTTTTGCTGAGTTAATGTTGCTGTTTTCTTGCACCAGCCAAGTTAGATGAATTTTATCGATGTCAGGATTATCAAAGGAACCTTGGAGAACAATTTTAAGTTTCGCACCAGCTTGACGTGCGCTGGCAATCGTCATAGCATGACCAGAGGCAAAAAGGTGGTTGTCACCTTTAATGACTGACTGAGCAAGCATACTTCCGTTAATTTGTCCCGTATAATCAATAATGAGTCCTACTTCCTTAAAAAAGCCAAGACGATCTCCAATGGACATTTCATTAAAGCTAGACTGAGAAGGAACTTTAAGATGAAACTCCTTGGTGAGTTTTCCATTAACAAACTTAGGCTTGTCAGAATCAGCCTGTTTGGTAGATGATGTGTCACTGCAACCAGTAGTTGCCATGATAATTGCTAACAAAAAAGAGGTTACTACTATCAGTATTGAGAATCGACGAAAATCTTTTTTCATAGATAAAATACTTCCTTTCCTAATCATAATTTATGAATCAATAGTATTCGGCTTTTCTTTCCACATAGAATATTTATTTTCTAGATGGACTAATAAATAATTTGCAGTAAAACCGATAATGGACATTATGAGGATAGCAGCGTACATACGAGGAATTTGAAAGTTCTGCTGCGCTTCAAACATCATATAGCCAAGACCTGCTTTAGCTCCCACCATTTCCGCTGCAATCAGTAGCAATACTGCGGATGTAGCGCTTAGCCTAGTGCCGGTAAATATGGAAGGTAAGGATGCAGGAAAGACGACCTTTCTAAAAATAGTCCATTGGGAAGCACCCATGGAACGAGCTGATTTAATCAGCAGAGGGTCAATATTTTTTACCCCGGAGATGGTATTGAGCAAAATTGGCCATTGGACACCCCAAAATATAATGGCAGCTTTCGACATTTCACCAATGCCAAAAAAGAGGATAAATATTGGAAATAGTGCTAAGGCAGATGTTTGACGAAAAGATTGAAGCAAGATATCTGCGAAACGCTCTACTCGTGAAAACCAACCGATGATAAGACCCATAGTTACAGCAAAGGCAAAACCTAAGATAAAACCAGTTAGTGTGCGACGTAAGCTAGCCAGTAAATGTTGGGACAGTTCACCAGTTTGAATCATTTTTACTATAGTAGAAATAACTGTCGAAAGTGGTGGTAAAAAAAATGGGTCAATAACACCTACACGTGGCAAGATCTCCCATAGAGCCAAGAATAAAAACAACGCTATAAAGCGTTCCAGTATTGCAGCTATTTGACGTATAACTTTGATAATCATATTCGTCTCCTTTCACAATTTTAAAAACCCACTGCAGTCAGGCTCTAAAGTGATTGTAAAAAAGGCAGATACACCCCCTTGGGATGTATCTGCCTTCAGTCTCCTGATCAGCTAATAAAAGATTATTAAATTCTAATAAACCATATCTTATTTTATTTATATCTAAAAGTCAATGATATTTTTGGACTGAATAAGAGTCGGGGGACGGTTCATAAAGCAGTAACTCAGAGCTGGTATTGTCAGCCCTGAGTTACTGCTTTATGTGTGGGGTTGTAATAATCTTCCGTCTATCGTGTAGTAACCTGGATGGTACGTTACTCTACCATTTTTTATCAGATGTATATATCTGCCATCAGGGGTTAGGCCCTTTAATGTACGACTTAGATAAATAGAACTCTTAGGAGTGTGGCCTATGGATACATTCGTATCATTTGGTGGACTTATCAAATAACTACAGACAGCACTTAGCATTTAGAATCCTCCTTTTCAATACGGATTTTAATAATAAAATATTTTAAGTTATTTCATTAGCCTTTTTAAAAATGGTTCTATTCGCATAATGTATTGTACGATAGTAGTACCAAGAATATAACTCTTTTTACCAAAATATAGGGGGATGGTGGAAGTGTCTTTCGAAGGCAATTGAAAAGAAGCAGGGTATTTTGCGGTATTGAAAATAAAAACTCTGAATTGATCAGCATGAGATAAGAAACAAATCTGAAAATAACCGTCTGAATGCCCAAATAATGGGTACAGACGGTCATTTTTTGATATTTCTTTGACTTATTTTGGATATCTATACCTTTTAGAAGAGGTAATAATTTTTCAAATGAGTTATTCTAACAGTAAGGATGATTACTTGTCCGTCTATTCTTAGTCTTTAGGTTAATATGTTTGCTGGTAAATAGTATAGAGCTATTTAAAGTTGAAAAATTTAAAATAAATGTACTACATAATGGGAGGAAGGTAGTTTGGATGCTAAATTTATTAACCCTTTTTTAAGTGCTTTTATAGGCGTGGTGCCTAAAGTCGGATTTACAAACGTTGTCAGAGGGAAAATCTTTACGAAAGAACAATTTGTTGATAGTCTAGGCGTTAGCATACAAGTTGGTATGAGCAGTCAAAGTGATGGAAATATCATTTTTAATATGACCGA